>NHJI01000036.1 GCA_002169685.1 Rickettsiales bacterium TMED211
TATTTACTAAAAAAAAGAAAAACCTTATTCATAAAAATCCGTTGGAATACTTAATTAAACTTAAATTTCATCAATCAATTCGTGATTTCTCTGATTATGTCCAGTAATAAACTAGAAATATATACAGATGGTGCCTGCTTAGGAAACCCAGGTCCTGGAGGATGGGCAGCTTTAATTATAGATAATAATCAAGAGAGAATATTGTCAGGAAATAATGAAATGACTACTAATAATAGAATGGAGTTACTTGCTGTCATAAAAGCATTAGAATCCATTAATCATCATTTAGAAATAACGATCTATACAGACAGCAAATATGTTATAAATGGAATTACATCATGGATAAAAAAATGGAAGACTAATGATTGGAAAAACTCAAGCAAAACACCAGTAAAAAATATTGATTTATGGAAAATTTTAGATGTAAGCTCCCAAAAAAAAAAAATAAAATGGGTATGGGTTAAAGGTCACAGCGGAAATACCTACAATGATAAAGTTGATGAAATCGCCAGAAATCAAGCAGAAACTTTATAAAGGGTTATAGAGCTTTTAACACATCGTTCGCGGAACTTTTTTCGAACCCCCCTCCTTCTTCATCAAAAATGTTTTTAATAACATTATCTTCAATAATAAGGGCAAATCTTGATAATCTTTCTCCAAGACCTATTACACTTAGATCCATTTTTAAACCTGACTTCTCTGCAAACTCACCCATAGAGTCTCCAATAAATATTATATCATTTTCNGATTTGGACTTTTTCCATTCATTCATAACAAATGGATCATTTTTTGAAACAAAGATAATTTTTTCAATTCCTTTTTCNTATATTTCTTTTTTTTTTTCAATAAATCCTGGTAAATGTTCAAGCGAACATGTTGGTGTAAATGCACCTGGAACACCGACTAAAATAACTTTTTTACCAGCAAATAATTCTTTTGAACTAATTTTTTTTGGACCACTTTCTGATANATAGAAAAAATTTATTTCTGGAATAGTATCGTTAACTTTTATTTTCATAGACTTACCTTACGGATTGAAGTGTTTTAATTATTTCATCATTTGTCAATAATTCTGATAATACTACACCATCTTTATCTAAAGGACCATATATAATATTGAAAGGTATACCAAATTTTCCGTATTTTGAAATATATNATAATATCTCTTCATTTCTGTTTGTCCAATCACCTCTAANTAATTTGATTTTTTCATTGTTGAAATAATTTTGAATCTCAGAACTATTGAGTGTTGTTAACTTATTAATTTGACAAGTAATACACCAGTCTGCTGTTATATCTACAAAAATGACTTCATTATTTNTTATAGATCTTTCTAGATCATTATTATTAAAACTATTCCAAGATAATTCTTCATCATTCACTTTTCCACCGAAGTAAACTATAAAGATAAACAACGACAACTGAATAAACAAGACAGAGAATTTTTCTCTGCCAAGATTCTTATTAAAATAAATTGATATACATATAACTAATAATCCTAATGAAATTAGAAAATTAGNATTGATTTTTATTAGTTGAAGTAACCATAATCCAGAAATAAGTAATAACATNCCTAAAATTGGGCTCAAAAAAATCATCCATCTACCAGGGCTTGGAAAAATTCTAATAATTTTTGGGAANACTAGTAATAATATATATGGAAAAGAAAATCCTATCGAAAGTGTTAAAAAAATCATAAGAATTGTAAAATTATTTTGCATAAGTGCGTAACCTACCGAAGTTCCCAAAAATGGAGCACTACATGGTGTTGCAAAAACTGTTGCCAAAGCACCTGACATAAATGAATGAGTGAATTTATTCTTATCTGAAATTCTTAAAAACTGATTTACTTTATTCGGGAGCATAATTTCAAATAACCCTAATAGATTTGCCGAAAATAAAATTAACATAATAGAAAAAATAAAAAGAAAAGTTTTACTTTGGAATTGCATTCCCCACCCAATATCATGGCCAAGGGACTTCAGTATCATTGTAAAAACAGCAAGAATTAAAAAAGATACTATTATTCCTAGAATCGTAAAAAATGAGAGTTTAAATACCTCTGACGGATCTTTTTCTCTGATTTTTATCAAATGATAAATTTTTAATGATANNATCGGTAGCACACAAGGCATGAAATTTAATATAATTCCACCAATAAATGCGAAAACAATCATTAACAATATATTTTTCTCGTTGAAGTTTCCTCCGACTAAAACCCTCTTTTCTTCTGAAATATCACCATTTTTTATTACAATATCTAATTGTTCACTTGAGCTACCTAAATCTACATCTGAAACTAATGAAAGTTTAAAATTATCATTGATCACTTTTATATTCTCACTGAATGTATGATTTTTTGAGAATATAAAAAATTCAAATTTTTCTGAAAGCTTTTTTTTTGATTCAAATTCAACTAAGTATTCTCTATTTGAGATCTGCTCTGTTTTTATAATTTGAAATACTTTATTTTGATTTAATGGCAGTTCACTCAATATTTTTTTCAAGTAAATATTATTTTTCTTTTTAATATGTTTTGAGTCGTATCTTACTGTTCTTGATTCGGTTATTGGGATACATATGTGTTTACATACAAGATAATTTATATCAACGTCTATTTGCTTTGGTTGTATTTGATCTAGAAATTTTATTTCTATTGGAAATGTAACTTTATCTTCATAACCTATGGTTTCTATTTCTAGATCTACAAACCTACTTGGCGTTGGATATAATACTTCATAATTAATATTTTCTTTTTCCTCATGTTTCCAATCTAAAGTTAACGGCGCCCCTGAATCTCCTGGGTTTTTCCAATATGTTTTCCAACCTTTTTCTAATAAGATCTGAATGCCTATATAATATCTATTTTCTAATTTTTGCACTTCACTATCGAACAATATCTCTAATTTTGATGAATTTTTAAAATCATCTAAAGCAGAGCTTTTCTTATTGGATATTAAAATCATGCAAATTAGAAAAAATATAAATACTTGTCTCATGATAATGTTATATTTGATAAATTTTAAATAATTTTAATAATTTGATTATGACTAAAAATAAATACCTTACTGGTAATATAATCTGTGCTTTACCACAGTTAAAGGATCTTTTTTTTTCTAGAAGCATAATTTATATTACACATCATAATGCAGACGGGGCGGTTGGTATTGTTTTAAATTATAAGATAATGAATATCAATAGTTCTGAGCTTCTACAAAAGTTAAATCTTGATAAAACAGAAGATACACTGGATTTTTCTTTACATATTGGAGGCCCAATGAGCCAAAATAGTGGCTTTATTCTTCATACTAAAGATTATAAATCAAAAGATACAATAGATGTTACTAATTCTATTAATCTAACTTGTTCAACTCAAATCATTGAAGATATTGTTTTAAAGAAAGGTCCAAATAAATATTTTATATCTTTAGGCTACTCAGGTTGGGGGCCGGGACAGTTAGAAAAGGAAATTATAGATAATAGTTGGATACACATTGGTGAAAAGCTAGACTTAATTTTCGATATAGATGTTGATAAGAAATGGAATAAAGCTATTAATTTTACTGGGATAGATTTCTCTAAATTTTCCCCTCACTCCGGAAATGCATAGTTATTTAAATCAATTTTTAGAAATAATATACTTCTCTAAATCAAGTAGGTTATTATCTAGTACTTCATAAAATTCATTTTTTTTTAGGATATCCCTTAATTTTTTTGGTAGTTTTATATTTTCATTTAATGAATTATTGACTGTATCTATAAATTTTCCATGATGAGCAGTTGATAAATAAACATTAAGTTCCTTATCATTACGATTTTTTCTACCAGCTTCTATGCCAACTGCTGTATGTGGATCAATTACAATATTATGATCTTTGTAAATTATTTTAATACATTCTTTTGTTTCTTTATCACTTAGTCTAAAGCCCTGAAATAACTTTAACATTTTCTCTAGTTTTTCTTTATCGATTGTGAATATATCTTTTGTGTTAAGATTAAAAAAATATTTATTTACCAAACGTGTGTCTTTCTTGAGGTAGTCATACATCAATCTCTCAAAATTACTTGAAACCTGAATATCCATGCTTGGGCTTATTGTTTTAATAGTTTTTCTCTTTTTCATAACTCCAGTTTCAAAAAAACGTGTAAGAACATCATTAGAGTTTGAAGCAACTAATAGTTTTTTTATGGGTAAGCCCATTTTTTTTGCGATATAACCTGCATAAACGTTTCCAAAATTTCCTGTAGGGATTGAATAAATAATTTTTTCATAATCTTTTGCACATTTTAGATATGCCCAAAAATAATATACTATCTGCCCCATAATTCTCACCCAATTTATTGAATTCACTGCTGCAAGATTTATTTTATTCTTCTTTTTATTATTCCTCTCAAACAATGATTTAACGATGTTTTGGCAATCATCAAAATTTCCTTTAATTGCAATATTACAAACATTTTTCTTATTTATTGTAGTCATTTGCCTTCTTTGTATTTCTGAAACTTTATTTAGAGGAAAAAGTATAAACATTTTTACCATTTCAGAGTTAGAACAGCCCGCGATAGCTGCAGAACCAGTATCTCCTGATGTTGCTCCAATTATAGTTAGCTTCTTATTATTTTTTTTTAAAACATAATCATATATGTTACCCAATAGTTGAAGCGCATAATCTTTAAACGCTAAAGTGGGACCATGATATAAGTTAAGTATATATTCTTTTTTTTTTAATTTTGATAAGGATATTATCTCATTTTTAGAAAAATTTTCATAAGATTTTTTACATATTTTAAAGTAATCCTTTTTTGGGATACACGAACTTACATAATTATATGTAATTTTATAAGCAAGTTCATAATATTCTAGTCCATTAAGTTTTAGTATTTCATGTTTGTCTAATTTAGGAATTCTATTTGGAACATAAAGTCCGCCGTCAGTTGCAAGACCATTTAACAGAACATTTTCAAAACTAACAGATCTATCTTTCCCTCTCGTAGATGAATATTTCATTCATTTCCTTTTATTATTAATTGCTTTTTTCTATTTTTATACTTGCTGCTAAAAAAACACCTAATAATGTACAAGCAATTAAGAACCATGTAATAGCATATTGCAAATGGTTATTTCTTATGTAAATTCTAGTTTGCCCGCCTAGCGGATATCCTTCTGGACCATCATTAGCTGCCTCAAGATAAAATTCTTTTTCCACATTCAAATTTAAATATTTAGACATTTCTTGTGTATCTACAAAAAACCAAAAATTGTTTTCAAGTTCATTATCAGGTTGATATTTTCCTTTTCTACCTGGCAAACGTATTACTGATTCTTTTATTGATATATTGTCATCTAAATTTTCAGTTCTTTTTGCTTGCTCTTTTTTATGTGTTGGAACCCAACCAGTATCATAAATTATAATTTTTCCATCCAAAAGTTTTAATGGAACAAGAATATGAAAACCATTATTTCCATTTTTACTTAATGCTGGCATGAACATTTCTTTATTATTTATAAAAGAACCGATGACATTTACTTTATAAAATTCGCTATCACTTAAATCTTTAAATTCATTAAGTTCTTTAGAATTTTTTTCGTATCTATCTATTCTGGTTTCAATTAAATTTTTTTTCCATGACAGTCTCTTCATCTGCCAAACAGAAAGACTCAATAGAATAGCTAAACCTAAAATCGTAGCTATAATTGGTATTATTTTAGGTTTAAAAATATATGTCGTATTACTGAATATGAATTTCATTATATTGGCTAAACAGACGCCCACCAATATACAAATGCAAATAAAAATAACCACACTACATCAACAAAATGCCAATACCATGCAGCAAATTCAAAACCTAAATGCTTCTCAGCTTTAATTTTACCTCGTAAACCTCTAACGAAACAAACTGCCAGAAAAATCGATCCTATAAGGACATGCGCTCCATGAAATCCGGTAGCCATATAAAAAGTTGATTGATAAATACCTTCGTCAATCGAGAATTCAGCATGCTTATACTCATAGGCTTGAAAACCTGTAAATATTGCTCCAAGAAGGACTGTTAAAAATAAGAATATTAAAAAATTCTTCTGATCGTTCTGCTTTAACGCATGATGCGCCCATGTAATAGTACCACCAGATGTCAATAAAATTAATGTGTTAAGCAAAGGAATACCAAACGGGTCGATTAGGGTGACATCTTCAGGAGGAAAAGCTCCATTTATCGCCTCCATACGTCCAGTCAATTCTGGGCTATCCACACCAGGATAAAAAGCAACATCAAAAAATGCCCAAAACCATGCAGCAAAGAACATAACCTCAGAGGCTATAAATAGCAACATTCCATACCTCAAACCAATTTGGACTACCTTGTTATGATATAGGCCACTTTGAGATTCTTTAACAACATCAATCCACCAAAGAATACTGGACAATATCACCGCTGAACCACCAAGAGCAAAAAGTAAAGATTTTTCCTCATGCATAAAAACAATAAAACCCCATGCTAAAAGCAAACAGGATAGAGCAGTAACCAAAGGCCAAGGACTGGGATCTACTAAATGATAAGGATGTTTTTGTTCTGCACTCATTTTTACCTCTCGCTAGTTTTAGTTGTTGTGTACATAGTGTACGATAATGTTATTTCCTTTAAATCCTTTACAGATTTGTCATGTATTATAGCAGGGTCTATAAAAAAAGATACTGGCATTTCAACTTCTTGTCCTGGTGCAAAAACTTGTTCTTCAAAACAAAAACACTCAATTTTATTAAAGTATTGTGCAGCTAATAAAGGTGTAACATTAAATGTAGCAGTCCCTGTTAATTCTTCGTCAGCATGGTTTATTGCCTTAAAAAATATTAGTTCATTTTTTCCTAATTGAGTAGTAATGACTTTAGTTACTGGTTCAAAAAAAATCGGGGAATTTTTTTCTGTGGATGAGTCAAATCTCACATCAACTATTTCAGAAATTACTTTAGTATTATTTTCTTCACTTACTTGAGGCGTTCCACCATAACCTGTAACTTGGCAAAATATCTTATATAAAGGAACTGAAGCATAACTTAACCCTATCATTAATAAAACAAACATTATTAAATAAAGTGCCTGAAGTTTAATTCTATTAAATTCCATCGTTACATCTTTATTATAGTTACAACATAAAAAATTATGACTAATGAAAGAAGAGCTACCCCTATTGCTATATTTTTTTTTTCTTTATTATTCATAACTAAATCTGAAATATTTTATCAAGTATAAAAAACATGAATGTCAAATAAAGGTATAATATGGAGAATTTAAATAATCTTGAAGCAAAAATATCATTTTCATTTTTTTTGCTATTTAAAAGCTTATAAGAATAAAAAACAAAGATTAAGTTTAAAAAAATAGAAGAAAATAAATATAGTTCACCAGTCAGTCCAATGAAAAATGGAGCAATTGAAACTAAGCTAAGCACAAGACTATATATAAAAGACTGTATTTTTGCAACTTTTCTACCGTGGACAACTGGAAGCATTGGAATATTAACCTTAGAATATTCAACATCTTTATACATTGCTAATGCCCAGAAATGTGGGGGTGTCCAAACAAAGATTATTAGAAAAAGCATAAAAGGAAATACTGAAATATCTCCCGTAACGCAAGACCACCCAATCACTGGCGGAAATGCTCCAGCCGCTCCTCCAATAACAATGTTGTGGTGAGTACGTCGCTTGAGCCAAACTGTATAAATAAAGATATAAAAAGCAATTGAACTTGCAAGTAAAAACGCTGCAAAATAATTTATTGTCAGACCCAACACTAAGACTGAAATTATTGCTAATATAACCCCAAAACCTAAAACATTCGCAGGATCTATCTTCCCCATTGGTATGGCTCTTTTTTTTGTTCGTTCCATCTTTCCATCAATATCTCTATCATACCACATATTAATAGCTCCGGATGCTCCTGCACCAATGGATATACATATAATAGCCGTTAACGATAAGAAAGGATGCAAATTCCCAGGGGCTAAATATAGTCCGCATATACTTGTAAAAATTGCTAAAGCCATAACTCTAGGCTTTAGCAATGAAACGTAGTCAGAAACCGAGCTTTCTTGAGCACTTACCTTGGAAATATTCAATTTTGATGTACT
>NHJI01000037.1 GCA_002169685.1 Rickettsiales bacterium TMED211
AATGTAGAAAATACATTTTATGTAATTGGGACTGCAGCAGGTCCTCATCCCTACCCTTTAATGGTTAGAGACTTTCAATCAATAATTGGAATAGAAGCAAAAAAACAAATTTTAGATATAGAAAAAAGACTTCCAACTCATCTCATAGCCTGTATTGGAGGTGGTTCAAATGCACTGGGATTGTTTTATCCATTTCTTGAAAATGAAGAAATTAATATAATTGGTGTAGAAGCGGGTGGAAAAGGAACTTCAACTGAAGAACACGCTGCTTCACTAAGTAAAGGTAAACCAGGATTCTTACATGGAAACTATACATATCTATTACAAGATAAAGATGGCCAAATTAAAGATGCTCACTCCATATCAGCTGGTCTTGATTATCCTGGAATTGGTCCTGAACATTCATGGTTAAAAGAAATTAAAAGAGTGAAGTATGTCAGTGCAACAGACGAAGAAGCTCTAAAGGCTTTTCAAATTTGTTCTAAGCTTGAAGGAATTATTCCTGCTCTAGAACCTTCTCATGCTTTAGCTTACTTACTTAAATTTGGCAAAAAACTTAATAAAAATGATTTAGTAATAATGAATATGTGTGGAAGAGGAGATAAAGATATATTTTCAGTTTCAAAAAAATTAAAATTTGATTTAGAAAGTTTTTAATGAATAGAATTAAAAATAAGTTTTCTCAATTAAATAAAGAGAAAAGAAAGGCATTAGTTACTTTTATATCTTCTTGTGACCCTAATTTAGAGTGTTCTCAAGAAATACTTAATGCACTCCCATCCTATGGATCAGATATAATTGAAATAGGTTTACCTTTCTCAGACCCAATGGCAGATGGGCCAACTATTCAAAAGTCAAGTCAAAGGGGAATAAAATCAGGTTTTACAGTAAATAAAACATTCAATATGGTTAATAATTTTAGGATTAATGATAAAACAACACCTATAATCTTTATGGGGTATTTTAATACTTTATTCCAATTTGGTTTAAAAAGTTTTTTTTCTAAGTCAAAAGAAAATGGTGTAGATGGAGTGATTATTGTCGACTTGCCTCCCGAAGAAGAAGGTTTAATAAATAAATTCCTCAAAGAATATAAAATTAGTATAATAAGGTTAATAACTCCTACTACATCTGAAAAAAGGCTTAAAACTATACTTAAGTCTGCCAGTGGTTTTCTTTACTATGTCTCTATCATGGGTATTACAGGAACTAAAATTCCATCACTTAAAAAGGTTAGGAAAGCAGTTTCAGTCATAAAAAAGAATACAGAGATTCCTGTTGTAGTGGGTTTTGGGATAAATAATAGTTCTCAAATATTAGAAATATCAAATTTTGCAGATGGTTCTGTTGTGGGCTCATCTATAGTGAAAATAATTGAGGATGCTTATGAAAAAAAAAAATCTAACAAATTTATTTTAAAAAAGCTTAAAAATTTTCTAAATTGTCTTAAAAACGTTCACCACACAAACTTGGAGCTAAAACATTGAATTGGTTAACTAATTTCGTAAGGCCTAAATTACAAGCAATAGTTGGTAAGAAAGAAATCCCTGACAACTTATGGGAAACATGTCCAAATTGCAATCAAATGCTCTTGAAAAGGATATTACGGAAAAACTTTTACGTTTGTACTAGTTGCGATCATCATCTAAGGATCTTTGCGAAAGATAGAATTGAATTAATATTTGGGGGAAATTATGAAATTATTAAAACCCCTGAAATTAAATCAGATCCTTTAAAATTCAAAGATAAAAAAAAGTATTCAGATCGCCTTAAATCATCACAGAAGAAACATAATAGACACGATTCTTTAATTGTTGCAACAGGACTTATTGAAGATAAAAGAATTGTCATTGCCGTTTTTGACTTTAATTTTATGGGTGGTTCAATGGGAATGGCGGCAGGGGAATCAATTCTTGAAGCAGTAAGTTTTGCTAAAAAAAATAAGTGCCCATTGGTTATTATTTGTTCGTCGGGTGGTGCAAGGATGCAAGAAGGTATATTAGCTCTTATGCAAATGCCAAGAACGATAATTGGAATCAATTCTTTAGCAAAAAATAAAATTCCTTATATTTCAATCTTAACTGACCCCACAACTGGAGGAGTCTCAGCTTCATTTGCTATGCTAGGTGATATAGTAATTGCAGAAAAAGGAGCAATAATTGGGTTTGCAGGAAGTAGAGTTATTGAAGAAACTATTAAAGAAAAACTTCCACAAAACTTTCAGAAGTCAGAGTATCTTCTCGATAAAGGTATGGTCGATCTGGTTGTTCATAGAAAAGATCTCAAAAAAACATTATTTAGAGTTGTAAGTTTATTTTCAAGTAATTTAAAATAAAAAAGTGGCAAAATACGATAAGGTTCTAAAGAGACTTGAAGTATTACACCCAAAGCAAATTGATCTTTCTTTGGGAAGAATACTAAAATTATTAAAAAGATTGGGTAATCCACATCTTAAGCTCCCCCCAACGATTCATGTTGCAGGAACAAATGGGAAAGGTTCAACTATTGCCTTTTTAAGGTCAATATTTGAAAATAACGATTACAAAGTTCACACTTATACTTCACCACATTTAATAAATTTCAATGAAAGAATTAGAGTTAATTCACAAATCATTGATAATGAGAACTTAATTGAGTTATTAGAAGAATGTGAGTTTTATAATAAGAATGATCCTATAACATTTTTTGAAATTACTACTGCTGCAGCTTACTTATGTTTTAGCAAAAAACAGGCTGATATTTTATTACTGGAAACTGGTTTAGGAGGAAGATTTGATGCGACGAATGTTATTTCTGATAAAATCTGTAGCGTATTAACCCCAATATCAATGGATCATATGACTTTTTTAGGAAAATCAATTAAGTCTATAACAAGAGAAAAAGTTGGTATATTTAAAAGAAATAGACCTGCTATTATTTCTCCTCAGACCAAAGAAGCGCTAGAAGTAATCGAGAAAGAAGTAAGTCAAAAAAATATTGAATTATTTAAATATGGATCTGACTGGGAAATAATAAAAAAAAGTCGAGAGAAATTTTTAATGAGAATTTTTGAGGAAGAATTTGAAGTTCCAAAACCTAAGCTTTTTGGTGAACATCAGATATATAATGCTGGTCTGGCGATAACGGTTTCTAAAATACTAAAAGATTTTAGTTTTGATAATAAAAAAATATATGATGGAGTTCACGAGACGTTCTGGCCGGCAAGAATGCAACAAATAGATAACGGAAAATTAAAAGAAATTGTAGGAAAGAATTATGAACTATGGTTAGATGGTGGGCATAACTCACATGCATCCGAAATGTTGTTAGACAACCTAAAAAAATGGGAAAAAGATAATCTATTTCTAATTTTTGGAATGATAAACGGAAAAGAACCAAAAGAATTTCTAACAAAAATATTTCCGCTAATCAAATCTCTGCAAGTTATTCCAATTAAAAAACATCAATTTATTGGCTCAAAAGAAATACAACAGATATTTAAAGACGAATATGGAATTATCAGACCAGAAAAGACTATTCAAAATGCGATAAAATATATAACAAATAACTTTACAGGTGGAAAGATAGTTATATGTGGATCGCTATATCTAGCAGGTGATGTTTTAAAGTCCAATGGGTCTTTAATTACTTAGAAACTTTACTCTCTATCCAACTCAAAAGATCTGTTTTAGATGACAGACCAACTTTCATATCCAGCAAGCTTCCGCCTTCAAATAATAGTAAAGACGGTATGCTCCTAATAGAGTATTTCAAAGCAAGATCTTGGTTTTCATCTAAATTTACTTTGGTTACTAAGATTTTATCTTTAAGTTCAACTGATATTTCATCTAATATAGGTGCAATCATTTTACATGGTCCGCACCATTCAGCCCAAAAATCTACAATTACAGGAGTTTTTGAATCATTAATTACTTTTTCAAAAGTATCTTTATTTAAATTAACAGTGTCAGACATATTTCCCTTTCTTAGTTTTGGTAAAATAGTTTCTTTGATAAATCATTATCAAACTTTAATGGTTTCGCATTAATATCATTATAATAACTGTTGAGAAAATTTATATAAATATTATATTGTTCTAATTGTTTTATTATGAATACCCTTTCACCTCCTTCTTCAATTTCAGCGGATAATGTGTCAGCTTCTTCCATTGCAGATGGGATAGTAGTAAATTTCTCTTTTTTCATAGAATTAAATCTTTCTGAAATCTTTTGATGCACTCTACGAAATACATTATTTGGTAAAAACTCAGGAGTATTTCTATAAATATGTCTTGCTGCAAAAAATAGAAGTCTAGGATCCTTAAATTTTGATGCAAAATCCCATTTTTTTTCCCACTCAACTTTATCAAAATCTTCCATAATAATTTTATCACTAAAGTTTATCCCTTCGGAATAAATAGTTTCTTCTTCAAACTCATAGTTTGTTTCATAATTTTCTGATTCAGTTATTAAGATTTTTTTAAAGTTACCGAGAAACTCTTCATTTTTAATCTTGTCCTTCCTCTTCTTCAGATCTTCGAGCCCAATTTCGTTATATGGTGAACGATTAATTGAATAATTGAAATCTAAAACTGCTGGTTGTTTGTTTAATTTTATTTTCTTAAAACAATTAAAACTTTTACCGTTTAATTTCTTTTCATAATAGACACTAACTAATTCATTATATTCTAAATTAATAATTTCCTCTGGGTCAAATTTTAAATCAAAGGCTAATATATAATTGTTATAAGTTGGGTGATCTAATAATTGAGTTAGCAAATATATATAATGTTTATTAAAGTAATATCCGTAGTAAGTGAAAAATTCACTTGTCTTAATTTTTTCACCTATTTTCTTCACTTTTGTATTTTCTAAAAAGTTAGAAAATAACTTTGGTGAACTATTTTTTATAATTTCAAGAACTTTTTTTGTGGCCAGAACATCTGAAATTGCTTCATGAGCATTATCAATTTTAATATTATTAATTGATGCTAAGCTTTCGAGCTTAAAACTCATTTTTCCATCATTATTTTTANCNACATTTACAGCNTTAGAATCGAANGCATGNGTCATTGTTGCTAANTTAAATACATCTCCTCTACAATTTTCTTTTGTNCTAGTTATATATGGATATTTAAAAAATTCCCATAATGACTGTCTCAAAAATTCTTCATCAAAATGAATTGAATTATAACCTAAAAATATAGATGGTTTATAATGATTAAGGAAGTCGTTTAAATCTCGCATCATCTCATATGAACTATTTTTTTCCTCTAGAAGATCGGTCATCAGTAGTTTATTGACTTTTAGAGCACCCAAAGATGGAACAATATCAGGGTTTATTCTTGATCTTAAATTCAATCTTTGAATTTCTTTCAACGAACTATCAAAACAAATTAACCCTGCTTGAAGTATCTGATCAAACCTAGATGATCTTCCTGTTGTCTCAAAATCATATATAACGAAATACACTATTAGTTCCTTATTTATTAATTAGATTATTAACTTTTTTTAGNGTTTCTGTTGTTCCTATATGAAACCACTTCCTATCATCTACTAAACCATATAGAGTTTTATTTTTAATTGCATCATCAAAAATNTCAGTAAAAGAGAATTTTTCTTTATTTATATTTACAAATACTCTTGGGTGAACTAGTTGTAGTCCAGTATAAACATATTTTTTCTTATCGCTAGACTTTGTAAGTCTACTCAATTTTTTTTTTTCTGTAACCAAATTAAAATCACCTTTACCTGANTATCCAAAAAAATGTTCTTTTTTTATAAGAATGACTAAAACTTCCATTTTTCTTTCATCCCAATTATTAATTAATTTTTTAAAAATTGAGTTTTCCTTCTCTAACCAAAAGATATCACCATTCAAAACAAAAAATGGATTACTATCTCTTATATATTTCTTTTTAATAGCATTAAGGACACCACCTCCTGTTTCAAGAATCTCATCCTCATAGATAATCTGAAATAGATTTTGATATTTTCTTACAAGTGAAGATTTAATTTCTCTCGACAAATGGTGAGTATTAATAACAATATCCTTAATATCATTATTAAAAAGTTTTTCTATTATATGATGTAATAATGGTTTTTTATTAACCTCAACTAATGGCTTTGGGATTTTATTTGTTATTGGTAACATTCTTTTTCCAAACCCTGCAGCTAAGATCATTGCTTGTATGTTTTTTTGTTTCATTAGATATTTATTCTATCAGTGGGTTAATTATTTTACTTAAACTTCTAAATACAGGTGACTTTAAATTTGACTTTAACATTTGAACTACCCTGGGAATATGTGAAAGATAACTGGATTTTTTATCTCTAATATGAAGTCTAGCAAAAATACCAAGAACTTTTAAATGTCTTTGAATAGCAATTATTTTTAAAGAAAAAATAAAGTGTTCTTGGTTGATATTTTTGGTTTTACTTAAATAGTATGAAATAAGTTTTTTCTTCATACTTTCATTAATATCCCTTCTAGCATCTTCAACGAGAGACATCAAATCATATACTATCGTTCCTTTTAAAGCATCTTGATAATCGATCCAACCACACTTTTTTATACCAAGTCTTTTTTCTAAGTAAAATAGATTATCTACATGAAAGTCCCTATGAATNTTAACTATAGGNAGTTTCATAGGTTCATCTAAAAACTTAAGGAAACTTTTTTTAAAANTTTGAATTTGTTTATCTTTAACTTTTTTCCCTCTAAATAATAAATACCATTTAAAAAATAATTTCACCTCTTGAAATAGAGTATATTTATCAAAAGAATCCAATTCTTGGCTTGCCCCTTTTTTATGGAGAAATAATAAAGAGTCAATNGCTATTTTATATAATTTTTCTTCATTNTTTTTTNCTATAATCTCACTAAATTTATTTTTTCCAAAATTCTCAAGTATCAAAATACCATTTTCTGGGTAAGATTTATAAATCTCTGGAACATTAATTCCGAGTTTCTGAAAAAAAACTGTTTTATTGATAAAATTAATAATATTTTTTTCCCCAGAGCTATCCAACATCAGAATATTAACCATTTTATCTTTGGAAACCTCAAAATATTTGCGATTAGAAGCATCTCCTGCTAAGTAATCTAATTTATCGTATGAGATATTAAGTGAACTAAGTTCATTCTCTAAGTGTTTTAAAACTTTATTCATTCAAACCAAAATAACCTTTCATTTCTTCATTACCTAAAATTTTTATCTCCATAAAAAGATTGGAATCTTTATCTTCGTCAAACTTTATATCAATTCTATTCGTTGGTAAAATTGACTCAATTATTTCTGGCCATTCAACTAGAACTATATCATTCAATGCAATATCGAAATCTAAGGCATAAACTTCAGATTTTTTTTTTAATCTATATAAATCATAATGCCAAATAGTTACTGAACTCATTTCATAAATATTAACTAGAGGAAATGTTGGGCTACTAACTTTTATCTTCTTATTTGATAATGAGTTAATAAAGAACCTTGAAAAAGTAGTCTTGCCCGATCCAAGTTTTCCTCTAAGTGAGATAAATAAAGATTTATTTGAAATCTTTGCTAATTTAGATGCAAAATTTTTAGTAACATCTAAGCTAGGTAAATATATTTTAAATTCATCTTTCATTTTTTTATAAATTATCCATATATTATAGTAATTTATTATATTCATTTAATGTTTTAAGAATAATGAAAAATTTAGAAACAGATGTTTTAATTATTGGTGCCGGTCCCATTGGGTTATTTTGCGTGTTTGAGTTAGGTCAATTAGGGATAAAGTCGACTATCATAGACTCCTTAAGTGAAGTAGGTGGACAGTGTTCAGCTCTTTATCCAGAAAAACCAATTTATGATATACCTGCTTATCCCGAAATTTCNGCATCCGATTTAATTAAAAATATTCAAAAACAAATTTCTCCTTTTAAACCCTTAATTAACCTTGATGAAAAAGTAGAAAAACTATCTCAATTGGACCAACACTTTATAATTAAAACTAGCAAAGATAGCACTATCACAGCAAAATGTATAATTATAGCAGCTGGTTCTGGAGCTTTTGGACCAAATAAGCCCCCAATAGAAAATATTTCGCAATTTGAAAATAAATCAGTATTTTATTCTGTAAAAGATAAATCAATTTTTAAAAATAAAAATTTAGTTATAGCAGGAGGTGGAGATTCTGCCGTTGATTGGGCTATTGAACTAGCTGAACAATCAAAAAAAATTTTCTTTGTGCATAGAAGAAAGAAATTGAGAGCAGCACCAAATAGTGTAAAAAAGTTAGAACAATTATCTGAAACTGGAAAAATTGAAATGATCATCCCTTTTCAGATTGATTCATTAAAAGGACAAGACGGTTATTTGAGTGAAGTCATCGTGAGAGATCTAAACGAAAAAAAGGTTTTCTTAAAAGCAGATTATTTTCTTCCCTTTTATGGACTTTCTTCGGACTTAGGCCCGATTAAAAATTGGGAAATGGAAATTAATAATAATAATTTAAATATAAACCAAGCAACATGTGAGACATCAAGAAAAGGGATCTTTGCNGTAGGTGATGTTTGCAACTATTCTGGAAAACTAAAATTAATTTTAACTGGTTTTTCTGAAGCCGCCATAGCAGCACAATCATGTTATAAAAAAATTTTTCCCAATAAAACCCTACACTTTGAATACTCAACAACAAAAGGAATTAACAAAATCTAGGCGGTTAGTACCTATATTCATCACTTTTAAAAGGGCCAGTGACAGGAACATTAATATAATCACCTTGTTTTTTTGATAATTGTGTTAACATTGCACCTATTTTTTCAAGATGAAGTTTTGCTACTTTTTCATCCAATTGCTTAGGTAAAACATATACTTTGTTCTCGTATTTGGAGTTATTTTCCCACAGCTCAATCTGAGCTAATACTTGATTACTAAACGAGGCTGACATCACAAAACTTGGGTGCCCTGTAGCACATCCAAGATTAACAAGTCTGCCTTCAGCCAAAACTATTATTTTCTTTCCATCCGGAAATTCAATTTCATCTACTTGAGGTTTAATATTGCTCCATTTATAATTTTTTAATGATTCAATTTGTATTTCTGAATCGAAGTGTCCTATATTACAAACAATACTTCTATCCTTCATTTCTCTCATATGTTCTATAGTAATTACGTCAACATTTCCTGTAGCTGTTACAAAAACATCTGCTCTTTTTGCAGCATTATCCATAGTAGCAACTTCATAACCATCCATCGCTGCTTGTAATGCACAGATTGGGTCTACTTCAGTAACAATTACTCTGCATCCTGCATTTCTTAAACTCTCTGCAGACCCTTTTCCCACGTCACCATACCCAGCAACTACAGCAACTTTACCTGCCATCATGACATCTGTCGCTCTTCTAATTCCATCAACTAAACTTTCTCTACAACCGTATTTGTTATCAAATTTAGACTTCGTAACAGAATCATTAACGTTTATTGCTGGGACTCTTAATGTTTTGTTCTTCTGCATTTCTATAAGTCTTAAAACTCCTGTTGTAGTTTCCTCTGATAGGCCCTTAATATCATCTAATAAATCTGGAAATTTTTCATGTATTAATTTGGTTAAATCGCCACCATCATCTAAAATTAGATTTGGTTTCCAATTATTTGGACCAGTAACAGTTTGTTCTATACACCACCAAAATTCCTCTTCAGTCTCACCTTTCCATGCAAAGATGGGAATATCAGATGCAGCCATTGCAGCAGCAGCATGGTCTTGCGTAGAGTATATGTTACATGAACTCCACCTTATTGATGCTCCAAGATCTATCAAAGTTTCTATTAAAACGGCTGTTTGAATAGTCATATGCAAACAACCAACTATCTTTGCTCCTTTTAGTGGCTTAGTTTCAGAAAACTCTTCTCTTAATTTCATTAAACCTGGCATCTCTGTCTCTGCAATTGCAATTTCTTTCCTTCCCCAATCAGCTAAATTTATATCTTTTACTTTATAGTCTTGCATAGTTTTCATCCTTATCTTTTATTGGTTCTATTTTTTCGTTATGATTCTTATTAAAATTTTCAAGCAATTTTTTTATTCTTTCACTACTAGTTTCCTCTAAAATTTTCTTAGCTAAAATTTTAGTTTCATTATAATTAATTGAGTTAATAAACTGTTTAATTTTTAGGATTCTTGATGTGCTCATTGATAATCTATTTATTCCTAAACCTATTAATAAAGCAGTAAAAAAAATATCACCTGCCATTTCTCCACATACACTTACAGGAATTTTTTTGTTTTTACCAGAGTCAAATGTCATTTTTATTAATTTTAATACTGATAAATGCCCGGGGTCGTATATTTTTGCAACACTTTCATCACCTCTATCAATGGCGAGTGTATACATAGTTAAGTCATTAGTCCCTATTGCAAGAAAATCGCAGTTTTCTGCCAATGAATCCGCAGTTAATGCTGCTGCTGGAGTTTCGATAAGGACTCCGATAGATGGGATTTTACGCGGAACTTTAATTCCTTTCTCTTTGAGATCATTGTAAACCTTGTTAATTATATCTTTAGCTTCATTTAATTCGTTAACATTTGAGACCATAGGTAACATTATTCTTAATGGTCCGTANAGACTTGCTTTCAAAATTGCAGTGATTTGCTTTATAAATATCTTAGGAAAAGCAAGTGTGAGTCTTATGGCTCTTAAACCAAGGGCAGGGTTAGGTGATGGTGCTATCAATTTATCAAAAGATTCAATATTTTTATCATTACCAATATCGAGTGTTCTAATCGTTAAAACTTTACCATTTAATTCTTCTATTGAGTTTTTAATTAATTCAAATTGTTCTTTTTCTGTAGGTAGATTTTTTTTATTCATGTATAGATATTCACTTCTAAATAAACCTATACCATCAATTCCTTTAGTGTAGGCATCTTTTACCTCAATAGAATTATCAACGTTAGCTTCAACAAAAATTCTTTTCTTGTCTAATGTTATAGGTTGTATTTTCTTAAAGGAATCAAGTTTAAGAGTCTCAGTTTTTTGATAATCAATCTTATCTTCGTATTTTCTAATGGTTGGTATTGAAGGGTTCTGAATAACGATACCCTTATCCCCATCAATTATTATTTTTTCATCATTTTTAAAGTTCTTTAGAACATCCTTTACTCCTACTATTGTTGGAATAGAGAAAGATCTTGCAACAATTGAAAAGTGTCCCTCTGGCCCTCCTAATTCACTGACTAAACCAGTTATATTTTTTTTTTGAAGTGCAAGAAGGTCTGCTGCACTTAATTCTTCCGAAATTACAATTCTATTTCTAAAACTCTCTCTACGTTTTGTTTTATATCTATTTTTTTCTAAATTTCTTATAACTCTTCGACAAACATCTTTCACATCATCAAACCTCTCTTTAAAATACGAGTTCTTTATTTGCTTGTAAGTTTTCTCATGATTTTCTAATTCATCACTTATTGCAGATTCAGCATTAATTAGATCATTTTTAATTTTGAGTCTAGATTGTTTCACCAACGATGAGGAATTTAACATCATGACGTGGGCTTGAAGAATAAAACTCATTTCATTTTGTCCAGAATATTCCTTGCTATCACTTTTTTTTATTAAATATTTTAATTCATTGATAGATTTTTTTACAGCATTGTTAAATCTAACTAATTCTGAATCAACTTCAGAAATTTTAATTTTATACCTGGAAAACACATAACCTACATCTTCTTTTAGATGACATAAACCTATAAAAACACCTGGAGAAACACCAATACCTTGAAAAATTTTCTCTCTTACAAAATTCTTATCTGAAGGCTTTTCTTCCCCAAAGTTTTTTCTAACTAATTCTGTTAAAGCAAACAAATCTTTTTTAGCATCTTCGCCATTACATTGAATAGAAATCTGCGTTCCATTTGTTGCGGCTAATGACATTAAGCCAAGAATGGAAGTTCCATCAACTGAAGTTTTACCTTTTTTTACTTGAACTTTAGAAGAACATTTAGAAGTTGCATTTACAAATTTTGCAGCAGCTCTAGCATGCAGACCAAGTTTATTTGTTATATATATTTTTCTTTCTAATTTCTTTTTTATCAACTATTTTTGTCCTCAAAGAAAGTAGATGCTACATTTATATACTTTCTTCCAGAGTCTTGAGATACTTTCACTAATTCATCCAAATCTAATTCTTTCCTGGAGGAGGCCATTTTTATTAACATAGGAAGATTTACACCAGCTATTACTTCAGTTTTTCCATCTTCTATCGTAGAAATTGCTAAATTTGAAGGCGTACCTCCAAACATATCTGTTGTTACGATTACGCCATCACCAGAATTTACATTATTAATTGATTCAATAATTTCTTCTCTTCTTTTGTCCATATTATCTTCNGGATGAATACAAACACCTAATATTTTCTCTTGAGGACCAACTACATGTTCCAAAGCAGTTATAAATTCTTTAGCCAAATTTCCATGAGTAACTATTACTATGCCAATCATTTTTTTAAATCTCTATGTTCAACAAACGCCTTGAAATCTCTAGAAATAATATTTTCATAAAACTTATCGGCTGTCATCACTGATCTATGTATACCACCAGTACACCCAAAAGCAATAGTGAGAAATTTTTTACCTTCATTAAAAAACATTGGCAAAGTTTTTTTTTGTAAACTTAAAAACTCTTTAAAAAACTCTATAAAAGGTTTTTGTGATTCAATATACTGAATAACTTTTTCATCTTTTCCAGTTAAATTCTTTAGATTTTTAATATAGAAAGGGTTTTTTATAAACCTCATATCTATCATTATATCTGCTTCTCTTGGCACCCCATATTTATAACCAAAAGACAAAATTCGAAGGTTTAACTTTAGATTTTCATTAGTTGAAAAGTAGCTATTTAATATCTTTCCTAAGTTAGGAATGGTCAATGCAGAAGTATCAAATTTATGATCTGCTACTTTTTTTAATGGCTCAAGCCAGAGTCTTTCTTGCTTGATTGTATCTGCTATCGGTATATCAAGCTTTAACGGGTGGGGTCGTCTACTTTCTTTATATCTATCGATTAGTATATTCGTGTCACAATCTAAAAAAACAAGTTCAATTTTCATATTTTTTTTATTTCTAATAATAAATTTTGCTATTTTTCTTCCATTAAAGTCACGACTTCTTACGTCTATGCCTATTGCAATAAAACCTTTTAATTCCTTATCTAAAAGAAGTGAAATTAATGATGAAGGAAGATTATCAACAGCATCATATCCAAGATCTTCAAATATTTTTAAAGCTGTTGATCTCCCTGCTCCTGACAAACCTGTTAGAATTACAACTTTTTTTTTAATCATTAATTATTTCCTCAAAAAGCTTTACTTTAACTTTTACTGCAGATGAAGCTTCTTTCCCGACAATCTTAATAAACTTAATATTTAAATCTAAAAACTTTTTTTCTTCTCTAACAGGTATTCTTTCTGGTTGTTTGTCTATGAGTTGAACAATCATTTTTAATTTTACATCTTTTATAAATGGAACTTTAATAATTCCAACACCCCTCACTTCAATTAGACCATTAATTTTCTTATGTGGAAATAAAAAAATTTCATCATTTCTTCTTTGACAAATTGTTTGGTCATCACTAATTAAAGTTGCGCCGGAATCTATTAATCTTAAAGCAAGATCGGATTTTCCTGAACCTGATGGGCCAATAAGCAAAACGCCTTTATCTTCAAGCGCTATGGCTGTTCCATGTACTCTTTTAGATGCCATCCCTTACATATGATTCATGGTCTTTAATTTACGATTAAGAACTTTTATTTTACTTTTTAGGATGGATCCATCTGCTAAAACAAACTCTAAGTCAAACTCGTCTCCATCATTCAATTTCTTTTTTATATTCATTACCATTATGTGTTTTTTTCCAGGCTGAAAAAAAAGGGAACTCTTAGCAGGAACAGAAATTTCCTCTAGTTTAATCATTTTATTAATATTATCTATCATTGTGCTTGTATGAAATTCTGAAACTTTTGATAGACTTGTTGAAACGGACTTTATAACTTGATTTTCTTTTGTATTGTTGAAAACTGAAATATATATAGAAGTATTTTTCTGTCCTTTAAATGTTTCAAACGTATAGCCTCCATGTAAAACTATTTTATTGTTTTTTTCCATTGAAGACGGACTATTAATCAATAAAGAATTAAAAATCAGTGAAAATAAAAAAGTTAATAAAAAAATTTTCACCCTTATTTTTTTTTTTTCTACAAATTTCATTTTTTAATCATATATAATTATTTATTATTTATATATTATTTAAAAAAAGATAAATGGAAAATAAAAAAATTGATTTTGCAACTAGACAATTAATGAGGTCTTCATCAAGAGGTTANCTTGCTACCAATATGTCGGAAAATTTAAAAAAAAAAACCTCTTTAGAAATAGAACATATAATTCCATATGTTACATTTGTAATGACTGCCTTTGATTATGATGGTGGGCCTCTTGTGCTTTTATCTGATTTATCAGAACATACAAAAAATATAGGTGATAATAATATAGTTTCAATTCTGTTCTATGAAGAACAAAAAAATACATCTGACTTTCCAGTCTTTAAGAATAAAGATTTTATAAAAATCAATGATAACTATGAAGATCCGATGTCACGTCCAAGGTTAACTGTTCTTGGAAAACTTAAAAAAAGCTTTCAAATTGAGCATAAGAAAAGATTCCTGAAACGTCATCCAGCATCAAACCTTTATGCTAACTTCAAGGATATGAATATTTATAAGCTCGATGTTATGAATGCTCATCTAACCGGTGGATTTGCAAAGGTTCAATGGTTTAAAAAAGATGAAATGTTAAGTAAAGATTACTCAGGTTTTAAAGAAGTTGAAGACGAGGTTATAAATCATATGAATAAAGAGCATAATGAAAGTTTAAAGTTGTATGCTAAAGTTTTATTAGGAAAAGAACCTATTAAAGTCCAGATTGTTGGAATAGACCCTGAAGGTTTTGATATGAGGCTTTCAGAGAAATTATTAAGGTTTAATTTCCCTGTTCCATTAAAAAAAGCAAGCGAATTGAGAAAAGTTTTTATTAAATTACACCATGAAGCAAAAAATAAATTTCTCTCAAAAAATTAATGAGCCTCGGACCAACTTGGGCCCATTCCTATATCTGCTTTGAGTGGGATAGAAAAACTTATAATTGGATCATATGCTCCTTCCATAATTTTTGAAATTTCTTTTGGAACATATTCAACTTCATGATTTGGAACTTCAAAAATCAGTTCATCATGTACCTGTAATAACATTTTTGTTTCTAATTTCTCTTTTTTTAAATATTTGGCTACCTTGATCATTGCTCTTTTAATCATGTCAGCTGCACCACCCTGTATAGGAGCATTAATTGCTGATCTTTCGCCAAAGTTCCTTCTGCTAGCTATTTTATCTTCAATGAATGGTATATATATTTTCCTTCCAAATAAAGTCGTAACAAAACCATTCTCTCTACAGGTAACAATCGTATCATTCATATAATTTTGTATTCCAGGGTACTTTTTAAAATATTTATCAATATATTCTTTAGCCTCTGTATTTGAAATTTCTAATTGATTAGCCAATCCGTATGGGGATATACCGTATATAATTCCAAAATTTATAGTCTTTGCTCGCCTTCTTAACTCTTTTGTAAGTTCATCTTCATTAACTTGAAAAACATCCATTGCAGTTAAACTATGAATATCAATATCTTTTGTAAATCCAGACTTTAATGACTCTATGTTAGCCACATGAGCTAAAATTCTTAACTCAATTTGAGAGTAATCAATCGAAACTATTATTGAATCTGGTTCAGAAATAAAAGCTTTCCTAATTTCCCTGCCTTCTGAAGTTTTTATTGGGATGTTTTGCAAATTTGGAGCATTAGATGACAACCTTCCAGTAGAGGTACTAGCCATTCCAAAAGATGTATGAATCCTAGATGTCTTAGAGTTTTCTTTTGACAATAAACCATCACAATATGTTGTTTTTAACTTATTAAATTGTCTCCATTCTAATAATTCTGAAGCTATTTCATTTTTTTCACTCTTTAATTTTTCAAGGACCTTTACATCTGTTTGATAGTTCCCGCTCTTTCCTTTCTTTCCATGAGGCAATAACATTTTATCAAATAATACCTCTCCTAATTGTTTGGGTGAACCTATATTAAACTCTGTATTAGAAAGATTAAATATTGATTTCTGAATTTCAATTATTTTTTTTTCAAACTTTTTTGAAAGTTTTTTTAATATTTCTAAATCAACTTTTATTCCTCTTATTTCCATATCCTTGATTATCTTCACCAAGGGTTTTTCAATGTAAAAATAAAATGAATATAATTTACTTTTTTTCAGTTCATTCTCCAAAACCTCCCATAATCTAAAAGTAATATCAGAATCTTCTGAAGCGTAACGCATTGCAACACCAAGATCAACGAAATCAAACGTGATCTTTTTATTATTAATTTTAGAAATTTCTGAAAATTTTATAGTTTCATGACCAAAATAAATTTGAGATAGTTCATCTAGTCCATGCCCATTTTTACCAGTATTAAGAACATAAGACATCAGCATTGTGTCATCAAAATTTTTACAACTAATTCCTAATTTATCTAAAATAATAAGGTCATACTTAATATTCTGTCCAATCTTTAATATTGATGGATCTTCCATCATTGGTTTTACTCTATCTATAAAGTCATTAAGTTCTATTTGTTTTATCTCTTTGTTATTAGTTGATTGGTGTTTTAGAGGGATATAGCAAGCTTTACTATCTTCCACAGACATCGAGAAACCTACTATTTCCGCTTGTGTTGCAGATAAACTATTTGTTTCACAGTCAACAGCAACAATACCCTTTTTTGAAACCATTTCTAACCAATCTTCTAAATCTTTATTTTCAATAACTAATGAATATGAATCCCTATTTATTGGCTTTCTTTCAATAATTNTNTTTTGATAAAGACTAGCAGATGAATCGTCTATTTTAGCATTACCATTTTTTTTTGAATCAACTAAATCTCTTGTCCCATATTTAATCATTACTTGGTTTTTAATTCTCGTAAATTCCATTTCATCGAGAAAATTTATTAGATTTCTAAGATTTAAAGGTTTAAAAGATAATTTCTCAATAAGAACCGGCAGATTAATATCATCCTTCAGAGTCACCAATTTTTTTGAAATTAAAGCAAGATCTTTATTATTTTCAAGTGCTTCTCTTCTCTTTTGTTGTTTGATCTTTGAACATGAATTTAGTAAATTTTCAATATTTCCGAATTCATTTATTAAAAGCGCTGCTGTTTTAACACCTATTCCTGGAACACCTGGTACATTATCAGATTGATCACCTGCCAGCGCTTGAACATCAATAACCATATCAGGTTTCACTCCAAATTTTTCCATTACTTCTTTTTCACCCAACTCCTTTCTTTTAATGGGGTCAAAAATTGAAATCCCTTTTTTAAGCAATTGCATTAGATCTTTGTCTGACGAAACAATTGTTACCTCAATATTATGTTCAATCGCTTTTTTTGCATATGAAGCTATTAAATCATCAGCTTCAAAACCAGGTAATTCTATTGAAGGGACATTAAAAACTTCTGGTATTTTTTTTATTATATCAAATTGTGGAATTAAATCCTCTGGAGGTTCTGATCTATTTGCTTTGTAGGGTTTATAAATTTCATTTCTAAATGTTTTTCTTGCAGCATCAAAAATTACCGCTACACCGACACCACCGCCTTTTTCTCTTTGCATGTCTTCAAGTAATTTTAGAAGCATGTTACAGAAACCAAATACAGCATTAACTGGAGTTCCATCAGATCTCTTCATATTTGGAAGAGCATAAAAAGCTCTAAATATATAGCCTGAGCCATCAACAAGGACTAACTGCTTTGGTAAAGTCATTTTTTCTTGAAACGTTGACTACAATAAGGACATTTTACTTCGATATTTTCAGATAAATTTAAATAAACCCTAGGGTGCCCATCTGAAGAGTCTTTTCCATCACAACTAATAGTTGATCCTTTAACTAATTTTAAATCTGTTTGAATATTTTCTTGCATAGANCTACATTTATATCAGTTAANATTATTATCAAAAATAAATCTTTTTTATATCTTATAAAATATGACAAACTCTCATGCCATAGAAGTAAAGAAATTATTTAAAGTTTACAAAGGTAATATTATTGCAATTAATAATATCGACCTAAATATTCCTCATGGGTCAATTTTTGGTCTTCTTGGTCCAAACGGAGCAGGAAAAAGTACATTCATAAATATATTGGCTGGATTAGCATCTAAATCTTCAGGAAGTGTAAAGATATGTGATATTGACATAGACTCAAACCCCAAAACAGCAAGAGGAGCAATTGGAGTAGTACCGCAAGAAGTTAATATTGATCCTTATTTTACCCCCATCGAAATCCTGGATAATCAAGCTGGTTATTATGGTATTTCATCAAAAGATATACAAAATAAAACTATTCTTAGGGAACTTAATCTATCTTCTAAAACAAATGCTTATTCAAGAAGTTTATCCGGCGGAATGAAAAGAAGGCTCATGATTGCAAAAGCTATTGTACACAGACCACCAGTTTTAGTCCTAGATGAACCAACAGCAGGAGTAGATGTTGAACTAAGACAGAAACTTTGGACTTATATAAAGAGACTAAATAAGAGTGGAACAACTATTATTTTAACTACACACTATTTAGAAGAAGCAGAAAAACTATGTGATCAAATAGCAATTATAAACAAAGGGGAAATTATAGTTAGCAAAACGAAAGATGAACTATTAAAGATGATTGGCACTAAAGAAATTCATATTCAACTAAAGCAACCTATAAATAAAGTGCCTCACAATCTTTTTCCTTATTTATTTAAACATAATAAAGATTTATTAATTTTAAGGTATAAAAAGAATATGACATCTACTGGAAAAATTATTAAACTAATTATGAAAAATAAACTCGATATATTAGAACTTACTACTAGAGAGACGGATTTAGAAGAAATATTTCTTAAGCTTTTAAAATCTAACTAATGAGGTATATAAATTAAATGGAAAAAAGTATAATTTTAGAAAGAGGAAATACATGTTGGTGGAAGAATAATAAGCACAGAAAAGAAACAACATGTAAATTAAAAAAAATTAAAAAGATGGGATGGAAATTATGTTGGAAAAAAAAAATCCGACAAAAAGTTGAACAAATAGATACGAGAATATTTTATGAATATAGATTTAAAATCGAATAATTATATTTTTTTTTATATTGTTCTATTTCTTTTCTTCTCAGCAGAAAAAGTCACTGGTGCAGAAATAGTAAAAGATAGGAATGGTAACTATTATATAATAAAAGAGGATGGTTCATATAAAAAGTTACCTCCATTAAAGCCCGGAATGAAATATGTCCTTAAACCCAAAGAAATAAAAAAACCCAAAAAAGAGATTATGAAAAAAAATTTAAGAGATAAATCGACAAGAAGTGCAAAAAGGGTCATTACAAGACAGTCATTTTAAAATTACTTTATTTTTAAAGATGATAAATGCTAAGATAGCATTATATATAGATTTTAAAAAAATTTTTATGTGTTTTTTATATGAAAAAAATACCCTTTTCGGAACAACAACTTAAAAAGTTTTTACTACTTGGGGAAAATAATAGTTATATTATTGATATACAGAATCCTATAATAAGAGCTTTCAAACGACAGAATTATCTTGCGCTTTTTTGTACGCTGAGAATAAAAAAAAAAACTACTACAATAAAATTAGGGAACTATCCATCTGATGGCATTGAAAAAATATATACCAAGTTTTCAGTAGCAAAAAAAATTGCTGATACAGGAAATAATCCAAATTTTATTTTTAGAAATAGTTTGATTACAAGGGGTTCAGAGGACTTTAATGTAAATAACTTGTCTTTTAACGATTTACTTAAAATATTCTTTAAAAAAAAAAAAATTTCAAAAAAGTATGAAATAGATATTTCTAATACTTTAAAGAAAAACCTGCAAGATTACTTCTTTAACCCCATAAACAAATTTAACAAAGATTATTTGGCATCAAAGGTTACTGAACTTTTAGAGGATGGTAAAAAAGGAACTGCAAATAATCTACTTAATTATTTTTTAACTTTGTGTAATTTTGGTACGAAGCNANAAAATTTTTCACTTAAAGATNANGTTATCAGAGTTTACAACTATACAAGAGATATTAAAAAGGAAAAAGAACTATTACTCAAGCCTTTAATTAACACTGATAAAAAGAGGGTGAAAAGTAAGATAAATAAACTTTCTAAAGAAAATTTAATTTTTATTGAAAAAAAAATTGATCAACTTTTAAAATAAATGAAAACTAGGTTAAAATAAAAGTCCTCAAAGGAGACCTTAGCAAATTTTTAGTTTTAAAAATGTTTTGAGAACAATGAATAAAGATAACGCAAGTAAACTCTGGAAGATGATGCAAGAAGCTGGTGATTATTTACGAGACCAATTACCTAGTCATCCAAACCACCCAAAAGGTCGTAACCCTTATGCTCATATTGCATTATGTGTAAAGTTAAAATTTAATGCCAGCTATAAAGACATACCGGATGAAAAATATATTGATGTTTTAAAATATATTGAATTCTTAAAGAAGAATCCTAAATAAATATCACTATTTAGGGCAATGAATTTATCAATTTTCTCTTTATTCAATTTCATGAAGTATATTAATAAAAATATTCATCAGATAGATATTTCNATTACCTANAATAATTAAGTTTTGAAATAATTTTTTAAAGTTGTGACTNTTATTAATGAAATTAATTAAGAAGACTTCTCTTGGAAGGGAGGAATAAAAAAATAAGAAGTCTTCTTAATATTATTTTCTGATATTTTCAGAAAGGGTCAAAATATATAGAGCAAGTTCCNTACCAAAAATTTTATATTATATGAGTTTGTTATTTTTATATTATAAAAGTAATATTAATTTGATGATTTCAATATGTTAAACTTTATCNTTANTACTTTTTTGTTNTGTATNCTGTTATTTTNTATTANAAGGTCTTCTTCAGAGAGNANCTTNAATATTATTTTTTCNCCATTANTTATTTTNTTTCTATTCATAATGTTANTGANATANNTNTGGAAAACTTTCAACTTNCATACGCTGCATTTCTNTTCCCAGCAATACCATTAATGATGATATCTTTTGGNAATAGNTATTCATCNCTAAGCTTATTAATAAGAAAGATACANGANGAATTCATTAATAAAAAAATNAGNTCAANAGATAAGTCNGCTATTAGATATTTATCACAGGTTAAAATANTAAATTTANGATTAAAATTCATACAATCNGCNCAAACATTATCAGGTTTAGCTTTTCTATTTAATTTATTAACAATATTTCTAGGCATCTTAAACTTTTTAATATTATCTATTTCATTTTTTCTTTTTGCATTAAGTTTTTTTTCTGTTGCTATGATCCTTTTTATTTTAGAAATTCAATTAGCTAGTAAAGCCTTAAAAACTCATCTAGAAGATTTAGAAGAAATTGAATAAGTATCAAGTTATATAATTTTGTTTTCTTTATTTTAAATATGAAACTTCCCATTTTAAATGAATTAAAAAAACATCCTAAAGGTTTATTTGTTCTTTTCTTTTTAGAGGTTTGGGAAAGATTTAGTTATTATGGAATGAGAGCGATTCTTGTATTGTTCTTGGTTTCAAATAAAAATGAAGCTAACCCTGGAATGGGATGGGATCAAAACAATGCTTTAGAATTATATGGCTGGTATACAGCATTAGTATATATTGCCTGTATTCCAGGCGGCTTTATTTCTGACAAATTTCTTGGGAAAAAAAAATCATTGGTGGTTGGCGGTTGGTTATTATGTTTTGGACACCTATCTTTAGCGCTACAAAGTAATTTTTTCTTTTTCTTAGGCTTAGTATTGATTATTTTAGGTGTTGGCTTATTAAAGCCAAATATTTCTTCTTTAGTTGGTCATTTATATTCCAAGAAAAATGATTTAAGAGAACAAGGTTTTACAATTTTTTATATAGGTATAAATATAGGTGCCTTTCTTTCAAGTCTTATTGTTGGATTTATTGGTGAGTACTATGGATGGCATTATGGGTTCTCCATTGCAGGTTTAGGAATGGTTATTGGTCAAATTGCATTTTTAAATGGTTCTAAACATATTATAGATTATTCAGAGATAAAAGATGAAAGAGTAACTAATAAACTTCAAGGTACTTTTAATATCACTAAAATAGAATTCGACAGATTAAAAGTTCTAATTATCTCTTTCTTAATAATAATTATTTTTTGGGCGTCATTTGAACAAGCTGG
>NHJI01000038.1 GCA_002169685.1 Rickettsiales bacterium TMED211
TGCTGAAAAAAATCGCTTTTTTAATTTTCAGTTTCTTACGTAGATGCAAGCAATAAACGACCGCCAAGTTTTCTTGTGCCGGTTTACCAATTCTATTTGTGGCGATTTTGTGGCGATTTGGCATTTTTGCAGGGATCGAAAAGCCAGTTTTTGGCTTCCAGCTTTGGTTGCGGGGGTAGGATTTGAACCTACGACCTTCAGGTTATGAGTTTTAAGCCCACCATATTCCTGTGTTTATCTGCATGTAGCCACATATAGATAGGCATCTGATATCAAATAACTTTCTTGTCCGTTTTCCAATTTTCTATTGGATGTAGGACGACAGCTGTTTCTGCCAATTGCTACCTATTTGCTACCTAGAAACCTTAAGGAGCAAATTATGACAACAGTTAATTTAACCAAAAAATTAATCGACAATATAGAAGCCACAACAAGCGAGCAGGTATTTTATGACACCAAGATCACTGGTCTCCATTTAAAAGTCTCTCCTGCGGGGAAAAAAGGATTCTACCTTTACTTTAGAACCGAGAGTGGCGAACAGAAACGCCCCAAGCTTGGCGACTTTGGCATAATGGCTCTTGAACAAGCTCTTGATAAGGCACGAGCAATGCTAGGCGAGCTTGCTAAAGGCAATGACCCTACAAAACAAAATCAGAGAGATGGAGTAACGCTTGCTCAATTTTGTGCCTTATTCGATAAAGACCATCTTCATAAACATACAAAACCTAGCACCACTAGAACTTATCACTCTTTGTTAGCTACTGTTATCCTTCCAGCCCTTGGGAAAAGACGATTAGATTCCATCACCAGGCCTGATGTAGAAGCAATGATGAATCGCAATGACAATCGTCGCACCACCGCCAATCACGCCTTAGTTCTTCTAAAGCTAATGCTCGACAAGGCCCAGCAATGGCAACTCATTCCACCAGCGCTTAACGCCTGCTCAAATATCAGTAAATTTAAAACCCAATCAAAAGAACGGTATTTGTCTAATGAAGAAAGAGCCAAATTGACTAACACCCTAAACCAGTTCGAACGGGTAGAGCTTGCACAACAAAATGCTCTTACTGTGATACGACTTCTTATGATGACCGGGTGCAGGAAGAATGAAATAGTTATGCTGCGATGGGATGAACTTCAGCTTGATGAGGGCGTGCTGAGATTAAAAAACAGTAAAACAGGGCGCAAAGACGTCATTCTCTCAAAAGACGTCATCAACATTCTGCGGACGGCTCCAAACAATCACAGCAAATACGTCTTTCCAGGTAAAGACGGCATAAAGCCAATCCAAGGTCTCCAGAAAATCTGGGAGCGCGTCCGCAAAACGGCTGACCTTTATGATGTTAGGATCCACGACCTACGTCATACTTTTGCCAGTGTAGCTGTCTCAAATGGCGTGCCTCTCTATGAGGTTGGCCGGCTTCTTGGACATGCCTCAATACAGTCGACACAGCGATATGCGCACCTCGATCGGTCTCGCCTTCAGGAAAGCCTCAATAAATTTTCAAATAAATTAATATAATTGACTAAGTGGGACGACAGGCTCTACCTGTGTCTGAAATACTATCCTTATTATTAAACAACAATAAGGATAGACGAATGAAAATACTTCTAAATGAAACAGAAACAGCCAAGCAACTTTCTCTCAAAACAAGCACACTCCGCAAATGGCGATGGACGCAGTCTGAAGCGAACCTGTCTCCATCTGATTTCCCTATTTAACAGGGAAAATACAGGGAAATTTTGGATTTTTGCCAACAATGAGGGTATTTCATTGCTGAAAGGTACGACTGGCCTCACTTCCTGAGAAAGTTCCCTAAACATTTATCAGGGAAAAAATTGCTCAAATCAGTGAAAGTAATTTTAAAACAGGGATAGTTTGGCGATCATATCGTAATCAGGTCCAACATAGTTTCCAGGAGACCGGAGAACTACACCACCGCTTGGTAAAGAATGCCGGCGATGATCGCGCCAATGATGCCAAGGCTGAGATAGGCGACAAAGACCTGACGTTTCACCAGGGACCATACCGCAGCCATGGCCGGAATAGAGCTAACGGAGCCGGCCGTCATAAACGCCATTGCAGCACCTGCCGTCATTCCCTGCTCCATTAAACCCGCAACAAGGGGGGCAGCGGCAAAGCCGTTGAGGTAGGCTGGCGCCCCGACAAGCGCACCTGTCACAATGGGCAAGATCCCTTCTCCACCGACTACGCCCGCTATCAACTTTGCCGGCACGTAATCAATGAGCAGGGCTTCGATGAGATAAGCGAATGTCAGCCACTTCAGCAGGAAAATTGCATTCTCACTCGACGAGTTGAAAAACGTCCTGCGGCGCTCGTCCTCTTGCCAAAACTGCCAAACAGGTTTCCCGCTAAACGGATTGGCGCCGCAGCAGCTCATCGCTGTACCGGGGCGCAATGGTTCGGCGAAGGCACCTCGCTTGACAAAGAAACTCACCGCAAAGCCGCCGAGCAGACCGAGACCGACTGCCGACAATGCCTTACCAATGGCGAAATCCCAACCGAGCGCTCCTGCAGTGATCAACAACTGAGGTGGGTCGATCAACGGCGAGGAAAGCCAGAAAGCCATCACCGCCGACAAGGGGGCTCCTACGGCCAACAGACCGGCGATGAAAGGGATAACTTCACACGAGCAGAAAGGAGCCCAGCCCCCCAGGAAGGCAGCGAATAAAATCATTCGGTATTCATTGCCCTCGAACGCCTTAGCGACCACTGCCTCAGCGCCAGTCGCCTTCAAATACCCGATGGTTAGGACGGCGAAGGCGATGTAGGGGAGCGTGCCGCCAAGCGCTGTTACGGCGATCTGCAGGATATTGGTCGTGTTTTCCGGATCGAGCACCAAAACGGCAAGCGGGATGAGCGCAGCGAGAAACCAAACGGAACGAAACCATTCCAGGTTCCTGCGAATGTTCTGATAGCTCTTGAGGACTAGTTTTGTCATCTCGTTGTTCCTAATCGATTGCGCCTAGAAGACGATTAGTCGGCGACTTTGATTCGAAGATTGGGCCGGTGTTGTCTACCATCTGGCAGAATCCAGATGGGCTCAGAGAAATGACTGACCTCGACAATGCCGTTCGGGGTTTCAAATGTCAGGCCGCGTCCACAACTCATGGCGACCCGACGCCCACCCGCCGGGTTAAGCCCCGGGGCAAGCTCTGGCACACCCCACTTCAGATGATGGGCAAGGTCCCAGAACACCCGTTCACCATCAGCCTCAAAAGCAAGCCAGCAATGCATGTCGAGGGTCTCGGTTTTCTCCGGGTGAAACCAATAACCGGCGATATACTGTCCTTTGATGCTGAGGCTCCGGGCAGCGGCCAACAAAAACGTATTGATATCGACACAGCTGCCCTTGGTAGTACCGCAAACCGCCGGCACGCTCTCCATTCCTTCATTGAAGCGCTCTTCCGGGTGATCATAGCCAAACATCTCGGCGGCATATTCGATCAGCGCAAATACCTTTTCTGATTCATTCTTACAATCAGCGGTGATTTCAACGGCGAGATCAATCAAGCTTACATCAGCACGCGTGAAGCGATTTTCTTGGACCTGCCAAACATGGGAAGCAACCGGATGATCTCCTTCATTAACATCGTACCTCAATTCGATCGGACCGTCGTCACCCCGATGCCAAACAACAGCGCGTTGTTCCGAATTGAGTGCTTTGACTTCATATCTGGCACCCAACCCTTTGGTTTCACCCAACCTGCTTTGCTGGCCCCAATGACCAAATGGCAACGGGGCTAAAAGAACGCAATTTCCGCTTGGAATATTGCTATCTATTTCAATTTCAATGAACTGCATGGCTCAAATTCTATGTGAGGATTTAATGATAAACATATCTCGATATTTTTTCATTTTTATGCCTGCCCCTGGCGACAGAATGTTCGTTTTCGGGACCAAAATGTGAAATCAATTCTTCAAAATTGGGGATTAGATGTTCTGAGTCACCCATTTTCCGCTATGCCTCACCGCGCAAGATCGCGTTTATGTCGATCACCTTCGCGACAGCCATTTCCGTTAGGACGAAAATGACAACCATACCGAGGAAATAGAGAACAAGCTTTTTATGCTCTTCACCATCGATGACGACCTTGCGAAGATATTGTGAAAAAATATCCAACATCGATACGGTAACGATGATAATCAGAAGAATCGCAGCGCTGGCCGAAAAGTCGAAACTTCGAAGTGCTTCTGACAACGACATGCCGATACCACCGGCGCCAACAATTCCGAGCACGGTAGCAGACCGTACATTCGCCTCAAATCGATAAAGCGAATAAGAAATCCAGAGCGGTAGCACCTGAGGGATTACGCCGAATACTATTTCCTGCATATGACTGGCGCCGGTTGCCCGAATACCCTCTACAGGGCGCGGATCAATGGCTTCGACAGCCTCAGAGTACAATTTGGCTAACGTACCCGTGGTATGAACGGCCAATGCAAGAACACCTGCAAGCGGCCCCAGACCAACGGCGGAAACAAAAATCAAAGCAAAGACAAGCTCGTTAATCGCCCGGGTCGCGTCCATCAACCGCCGGACCGGAAAGGTAACCCATTTTGGGGCGATATTATCTGCAGATAGCAGACCAAATGGAACGGCTGCGACAACAGATAAAAAACTGCCCCAAATCGCCATTTGAACAGTTTCAAGCATAAGCTCTGAATATTGGTGCCAATAACGGAAATCTGGTTTAGAAAAATCCTTCGCCAGCTCTCTCATGTTTTCAGCGCCAGTCCATAATTCCGGAATGCGGTTCATTTCTGCTGGGAAAAAACTCCACAACAGGGAAACCAAGAAGACCCCCCAAATGCCCCATTTGTAAAGCTCTTGCGTCAATTCTGGTTTCGGAACAGTGACTTGATTTAAATTCATAGTTTGAGCTGTGGTACTCGTTTGCATCAGGCTATCTCTGTTTTGAAGAGGTCAAATAAATTTCGATAAGGATAAAGAAAAAACGGTGCTGGATTTTTCCAGCACCATTTTTCTCTACATCATGATTACATGTTTGGCAGTTGTGCTACCATCTGACGCACTTCGCGGATTTTATCTTGAAGTTCAGCAACCATTTTTTGTTTCTCAGCTTTTGAACGAGTTTCGTCGCCGCTGATTTTCAGGATTTCTTTGTTGTACTGCAGCTCACGCATTGGCAGGAGTTGCAAGTTTGAAGAAGGAATGAAGCCGCTAAAGCCACCGTTCTTGAGGTATTTGCGTTCTTCTTTCAAAGTTTCCGCATCACCAAGACGACCCATGGCCATAAAGGCATAATGGATTTTCGCTTTGAGTTCGGCAGGGAGATTTTTGCGCCAAGCAAATGGATCAGCCGGGATCAGTGGTGAACGCCAGATTTCTTTCAATTTTGCATAAGCTGCCGGTTTGTTCTTTTTCAAACGAAGATACATTGCGCGGTTGTTAGCTGTCGCAACGTTTACCTGCTTGTTGGCAACAGACAAAAGGTTTGCTTCATGGCTGGCATTTCGTACCGTTCGGAAACAATCACGAGGCTGAACATTGTTTTTCGCAAAAACGAACGTTGTTGGGACCAAGAAGCCAGATGTCGACTGCGGGTCACCAATACCGAAGGCCAAAGACTTATCGCATTTTAAAACGTCTTTGAGATTGGTTAGGTTTTTATTATCTTTATGGGTGACGAGCAAAGAATAGTAGCCTTTAGAGCCGTCTTTTTCGATCATTTGAGCAAATACTTCTGCGCCGGCACGATCAACTGCGGTCATGGCCGATTTGTTCCCAAGCAATACGATATCCACTTTGTTGAAACGCATCGCTTCAATTACGCCGGTATAGTCAGATGCATAAAAAGGCTTCACTTTAAGACCAACGCGCTTTTCAACCAACTTNATNATGGGGCCCCAACGTTTCATAAGATTTTCTTGGGATTCAACGGCGAGCAAGCCCCAATTGATGGTTTTCTGATCGGCTGCTTGCGCACCGGATACGCTGACAACCACAGCAGCGGCTGCCAAAAGTGATTTAACGAGTGTTTTCATAATCTTCTCCTATAAGAATTACATGATATTGGTAATGGTGATGAAAAGTGGTAGTTAGTTAACGGCGACTGCCGCCATTTCTGGATACTCCTCAGAATGTGTTAGGGGCATCTTCTGAATTTCTGCATCCTGGCCATCAGGCAGGATAAGTTCTTCAGAGGATTCGCCATAAATTTGACGTAGGAAATCGTTGGTGAGTTCGCGACTAGGGCCATCGAAAACAATCTCACCATCCCGCATCGCGATTGTCCGTGGACAATAACGGCGGGCATATTCAACTTGATGAAGGGATACCATAACGGTAATTCCGTCTTCCTGGTTAATTGAAGCCAGGTTTTCCATAACGCGTTTCGCTGAAGCGGGATCAAGAGACGCAATCGGCTCATCCGCAAGTATGACTTTCGCGTCCTGAACGAGCGCTCGCGCAATTGCGGCCCGCTGCTGTTGACCACCGGACAATGTAGCTGCTCGGCGCATTGCTGTTTCAGAAATACCGACACGAGTAAGTGCCTTCATCGCACGCAGTTTTTCATCATGGCTAAACAACTTCAACGTACCGCGCCAGCGTGGCACGCGCCCTAAAAGTCCCACCAACACATTCGTCAGAACCGGAAGGCGATTCACAAGATTGAACTGCTGAAAAATGACGCCAATCTCGCGTCGTACTTTAGTCACGTTGTTGTTGATTTTTCCATTTTCTTGAACGGTTTTACCAAGTACTTCAACGCAACAGACTTCGCCATTACGATCAGCGTTCGTCAGACCGGAAATATGTCGAATGAGAGTACTTTTACCTGAACCCGAAGCGCCAATGAGAGCTACCATTTCACCGGATTCAATATTGAGAGAAACACTATCTAGGGCACGTTTATCTGCGCCAAATGTTTTTGAAAGGCTTGAAACTTTTATGCGTGCGTCCATTAACGCCTCCTTCACACCCGTTNGTTTGAAATTATTATCTCAGGATTAAATGACAGGAACGTGAAAGAGATTTGACGGAATCATGACAATTTTACTACGCAAATGTGAAGCCACTGTCACGTTCCTGAAGTCCGAGGGAAATCAGCCGAATAAGTGTTAAAAAACGATCTGAACTTAGCGCCAATTTTTCATTGTTCGGCAATTCATAGACGTTTGGTCCAGAAAGTTGTGCGGTTTTGCGGCTCAATCGGGTTCGAATTTCTTCTAACGATTCTCTGGCGCGCCCTTCCAAGCGTTGATAAAGAATGTCTGGATCAGCCGTAATATTGATCACACAAACATTGACGAATAGCTCGCGAGCATCGTCAATAATATTTCGAGAGACATTTGCGATCACACATTTGCCGGCATCTAGTTCTTGGATAATATCAAACGGCAGCCCGTAAGAGAGTCCATGCGCTTTCCAATGGAGTGCAAACCGATTTGACGCGGCAAGTTTTTCAAACTCTTCCTCGGTTATTTCTTTATGATTTTCGCCACCGGCTTCTGCCGGCCGGGTAATGCAACGTTGCACAAAATGGAATTGACCGTTCTCTGATAAGCTCGAACGGGCAAGATCCAACAAAGTGTCTTTACCGACGCCGGAGGNACCGACCACAAGAACGAGTTGCCCCGGCCGATCTGAATGGAAGGCGAGCGGTTCGGAAACAATCGAGGGTGGACATTCTCCATCCATTATTGAATTACGCGGCTTGCTCTGAAGGTCGGTAGCAGTTTTGAACGTATTGGCGGAAATATGCCAATTCCGGCGTCGTCAAATCTTCGACCTTGGCACCTTCGTCCCACCGACGGAGCGCAACGGCATCGCGAGCCAATGGCGAATTGATAAATGCTTCTGCTTCATCGTGAGAAAATGGACCGCCTTGCAATTGCAGGCTCCGCACAGAACCGGCTGACAAACTATCAAAATAGCCTTCTTCGACCGTGCAGAGATAACGCTTGGCATCAACATGCATTTTTACCGGCATGCAAACATCGTCACCAAAATATTGGCGCAGGTATTTGTAGCCGATGTCTTCATGTCGATCATCCACACCACGGATAGCAGCGTCATCCCCAAGCTTATGCATCATATGACCGATATCGTGAAACAGGGCAGCGGTGATCAAAGCAGGGTCACCAGATTCCCGTTCTGCCAACCACGCGCATTGTAAGGCATGCTCAAGTTGGTTAATGCGCTCACTGCCATAACGCGCAGCACCCTCATTTTCGAAGACTGAAAACATTTTTTCAATTTCTTCCATAGTAGCTCTCCTATTAAGCGACGCGACCGCCGTCCCGCCAAACTGACCTGATCACTGGAATATTGCCCTCCAGCCTGACACGTAAAAAATCGGCTTTTTTGCCTTCTGAGATTTCACCACGATCATCGAGCCCAACCATTTTTGCCGGTGTTAACGATGCCATCGCGATCGCCTCGGGCAATTTGATTTCGGTTTGATGGGCAACCATAAAGCCACCGTGTAGAAGACTGTTGGGCACATAGTCCGAAGACAAAATATCCAGTAACCCTTGGTGTGCCAGTTCCATTGCGGAAATGTTGCCGGAGTGAGAACCGCCAAGAACAAGATTTGGCGCACCCATCAGCACTTTCATTTTGTGGCCACGCGCAGCATGGGCTGCCTCCAGAGTCGTTGGAAACTCCGAAATTGTCACACCTTCACCGGCGGCTTCTTCAACATGCGCGATAATCGCATCATCATGGCTCGCCAGGGGCACACCGATTTTTTCGGCATATTCCACCAGAATAGAACGGTGCTTTCGACTGTATCGACTTTGATCAACCTTTTGTTGGGCGATCATCCGATCAATTTCGATGTCACTAATCGAATACTTACCCTGGTAATATTCACGGTATTTATCTTCATCAACGAACTGACGCTGTCCAGGTGTATGGTCCATGATTGAAACCAGTTTTAGGTTTTTCTCTTCAGCGAATCCTTCGAACTGATCGATCACGTCCGAACAAGAAATTTCGCAGCGGATATGAAGCAGGTGCTCACACCGCAAAGTGTTTTTCTTTTTTTCGGTTTTTATAGCCTGCGCGATCCTCTTCGCATTGCTTCGTAGATTCTCGCTTGGCCAGGTATCCCCAACTCGAATGGCGTCCAGAACTGTTGTTACACCGGAAGTTGCCATTTGTGCATCGTGTGCCATGACGGCGGCCTCGGAAGGCCAGGAAACACCGGGGCGCGGTTTAAAGTGTTTCTCGAGATTGTCGGTGTGAAGTTCGACAAAACCTGGCAGAAGATAATCCCCTTCAAAGTCTTCAGCTTGGGTCAGATCAGACATACTTTCATCAATCTGAGAGAACAATCCATCAGTCACAACGACTGAACCGTCGATGACATCTGTCGGTGTGACAATCTTGGCGTTCGTGATTAGGAGGTCTTTATTCACGCCGCTACTCCCAATTCTTTCAGCAGCAACTCTCGATCCGCGACCGCATCACGGACTTCCTTGTCATGGAAAATACCTAGAATTGCTGAGCCGTTTTGTTTAGCTTCTTCAATGAGACCGACAACGACTTGGCGATTTTCTGCATCGAGTGAAGCGGTCGGTTCATCAAGAAGGAGCGCCGGGTATTCAACAATAAAGCCGCGCGCCAGATTGATGCGTTGCTGTTCTCCACCAGAGAAAGTCGATGGTGCCAAGGACCACAGGCGTTCTGGGATATTCAACCGCGCTAACATTTTAGCGGAGCGTTCCCGTGCCTCGTCTAGATCAACACCCAGAATACGCAATGGCTCCATAACAATCTCAATGGCAGATACGCGCGGCACAATCCGCAAAAACTGTGTAACGTACCCAAGTGTATACCGGCGCAAATTTACGATCTCCCGTGGCGCGGCTCGGGTAATATCTAATGCAGTTTCCGGCGGCCCGACGTGAACGGAGCCTTCAGTTGCCAGATAGTTTCCGTAAATGCATTTAAGCAGGCTGCTTTTGCCAACTCCGGAAGGACCGGTCACGACGACGCACTCGCCAGAAGAAATTTTCAGATCAACAAGATTGAGAACCGGCAACGTGATGCCACCTTGATTGTGGAGTGTAAAAGACTTTGAAAGGCCTTCGATTTGGATAAAGGATGTTGTCATGCTGGCCTCCTAATTCTGCAAAATCGATGAAACGAGAAGTTGCGAATAAGGGTGCTGCGGGTCATCGAGAATCTGATCTGTCAATCCACTTTCCACGATTTCGCCGCGGCGCATCACGATCATTCGATGTGCCAGCAACCGTGCAACGACCAAATCATGGGTAACGATAATGGCAGCCAAGCCAAGATCGGAAACAAGCGTGCGCAGCATATCGAGCAAACGTGCCTGCACGGAAACGTCTAATCCACCGGTCGGTTCATCCATGAAAACCAAACGCGGTTTGGTTACCAGATTTCGCGCGATTTGAACGCGCTGCTGCATGCCTCCGGAAAAGCGGGTTGGCAGATCGTCAATCCGTTCAAGATCAAATTCAACCCGTCCCAACCATTCACCGGCATCATCACGAATTTTACTGTAATTTCGCTCGCCAACAGCCATGAGTCGCTCGCCGATATTTGCCCCGGCACTCATATCCATCAGCAAGCCGTCGCGCGGGTTTTGATGAACAAACCCCCAATCGGTACGCATCAAAAAACGGCGTTCCGGCTCAGACATGTCAAAAATGTTTTTCAAACCGTCGCATCGTGTTGCATAGCGAACAGTTCCTGCGTCTGGCTCAAGACGGGCCGACGTACAGTTTAAGACAGTAGATTTTCCGGAACCGGACTCGCCAACAACTGCGAGAACTTCGCCTGGCCAGATATCAAATGAAATGTTTTTGCAGCCCCTAATCGCACCGTAAGTTTTCTTAAGATCCGTAACGCTTAAAATTGGTTCGTCCACTATTCCTGTCCCCTAACATCGGTATCTTGGTGATTATTCTTTACTTGGCTGGTCCCTTCCCGCACCCGATCGGCACAGTAGTCACTGTCCGAGCAGACGAACATCCGATTGCCTTGATCGTCGACAATTACCTCGTCCAGGAAGCTATCGGTAGACCCACACAGAGAGCAGGATTGCTCCCATTTTTGGATTTCAAAGGGATAATCCTGAAAGTCGAGGCTCTTGACTTTGGTATAAGGTGGTACCGCATAGATACGCTTTTCCCGACCGGCGCCGAACAATTGCAAAGCCGGCATATTGTCCATTTTCGGATTATCGAATTTGGGTATCGGTGACGGCCGCATAAGATATCGTTCATTCACAATGACTGGATAATCATAGGAAGTGCTGATATGTCCGTATTTTGTTATATCCTCGTATAGCCGGACATACATCGAGCCATATTCATATAGCGCATGCATTTTCCGAGTTTCAGCTTCACTTGGTTCCAGCCAGCGTAAAGGCTCCGGGATTGGCACCTGATAAACCAAAATTTGCTGCTCTGATAATTCCGTTTCCGGAATGCGGTGACGAGTCTGAATCAATGTGGCTTCAACAGTTTTTTCCGTGGTCTCCACGCCGGTTGTTTTTTTAAAAAACTTCCGGATGTTGACAGCGTTCGTCGTATCGTCAGAACCTTGATCAATAACCTTCAACGTGTCATCTGGACCAATGATACCGGCCGTAACCTGGATGCCACCGGTTCCCCAACCATACGGCAACGGCATTTCCCGACCGCCAAATGGTACTTGGTACCCGGGAATTGCAACTGCCTTCAATATGGAGCGCCGGATCATTCGCTTGGTTCCTTCATCGAGGAAGGCAAAGTTGTATCCATCGGCGGAGGATTTGCTGTGAGCTTCTGGAGATAAAATATTCATTCTTTATTCCGCAGCCTCCGGCAGATTATCATCGAACTCTTTCCGCATGCGACGCACAAGTTCGAGCTCCGATTGGAAATCCACGTAATGAGGCAATTTTAAATGTTGGAGAAAACCGGACGCTTCGACGTTATCGGAATGTGACAATACAAACTCTTCGTCTTGGGCCGGCGCGGATGGCTCTTCGCCCAGTTCGCGCGCTCTCAAGGATCGGTCCACCAGGGCCATCGACATGGCTTTGCGTTCACAGTGGCCGAAAGTGAGCCCGTAACCCCTGGTAAATTGTGGTGGGATTTTAGCTGACCCGGCAAACTGGTTCACCATGTCGCATTCTGTGATGGTGATTTCACCAATCTCAATAGGAAAGCCAAGTTCCTCTGGTGTAAATTCAACTGCAACCTCGCCGACACGAATTTCACCAGCGAATGGATGATTTCGGCCATACCCGCGCTGTGTCGAATACCCCAGCGCGAGCAAATAACCTTCGTCACCGCGCGCCAGATTTTGAAGTCGCACAGCGCGCTCCGTCGGATACAAAACCGGCTCTCGCGTAAGATCAACTGGTTCGTGATCCGCTTGATCCGGTTTTTCCTCTTCGATTAACCCTTCTTGACCGAGGAAATCAGCAACCCGCGGCATACGCGGACGAGATAACGGCTCAGCATCGTCCGCCATCTCCGTTTTTGCCGCTTTAATGTTTTCATCCATGAGATCAAAATCTAAAAGGCGATGCGAATAGTCATAGCTTGCACCCAAAACTTGTCCACCGGGAATGTCTTTGAAGGTTGCTGAAATTCTGCGACGCACTGTCATGTTCGACGTTTCAAGTGGCTCGCTCGTGCCCAGTCGAGACAACGTGGTGCGATAAGCGCGTAGCAGGAAAATTGCTTCAATAATATCACCTTGCGCCTGCTTGATGGCCAGGGCGGCCAACTCTCTATCCGCGATCGAGCCTTCGGTCATAACGCGATCGACCGCCAATCCCAGCTGTTCTTGAATTTGTTTAAGGGAGAGTTCCGGCACCTCTTGATCACCACGACGTTCCGTCGCCAGCAAATCAAGAGAGTTTTCAATGGCTTTTTCGCCACCTTTAACAGCTACATACATGGCTGACCTCCAAACATCGTCGAACGCGGCAGTGCACAGACTTTGTCATTAGCCGTAAAAATGAGATCAATCCCTTGTGGGAACATCTCCGCCATATCTCGTCGTTCTTGCCAAAAGGCTTCTGGAATACCTGGTATTTTCAACGATTTTGTCGTTTCAATGCCGGGCCCGGTAAGTTCCATACCGCCAGCATCTCCAGATATTTCCGGCACTTGAATGATCATTGTCGCAGAACGATCAGGTAGTTCACTGGTTCCGATCTTAAACATCGACAATTCGGGAAGATTTTCCAGGTCGGAGATCAGAACAAAATCAGCTTTCTCAGCAACAGGCGTTACCGTGCAGCCGCAATGAAAGCCGAGGTAGGATGAAATTTCCTCGCTATCAAAACCGCTATCAAGCCATACATTTACCTCGAAATCGAGTAGCGTCAGGCAAATCGCTGCGGCGGCTGTGTCCATACCTTCTGGTGGGTTGAGGCCGACCGAAATTTTCTCAATTTGGCCTGGATAGGAATTTGCCCGCAGCAAAGCCCGAAAAGTTGCTTGGCTATCAAAGACCGGACTTTCAAATCCGCTCAGAACTTTATTCTGGGTAGTTACCTGATTCATGCGTCGTCCTCGCCTCTGACCATTGTGAAAAAATCAACCTTCGTTGCATCGGCTGCTTTAAGTTTTTGTGCACGAAGGCGCTCTTGCTTGCTTTCTAAGGGCAAGATCAAAGAGGCTTGCAAAGCTTCCTGGTGATCCGGATTCTGCAGTAGAGCATCAAAAACAGCAGCAAGTTCGGCATGACGTGTACCGCGGCCGGCGATATACCCATGGCCGATGGAGCCGTCCTGCATTTGAACGCTGCACCGGGTCATCGTCACCTCGCCGAGATTGAATTTTTCACCCACTCCACCGGCACGACCGCGTACCATGATCAGGCCTGTTTCCGGTCGTCGGAGAAAGTCATAAGCAGGTTTATCTCTTAGTTTGTCCCAAGCAGCATCGAGCGCATCTATTTCTGACTTGGCGAGAATCGACATCCATCTTTGACGCGCACCCTGTTCGCCGGGCGCGTGGTTGGCATTCTTTTCAATTGATATAGCCATTGTTCGATGCCCGATCTAGTTTTATTTACTGGACGACAAACTAACCAAAACAATATGACTGTTTTTTTACGTAAATGTGAAAGTTTTGCGACGAGACTGTAACCGTCATAGAGCCGTCATAAAAATACTATAGATTCTGCGGATAAATCAGAAACTTCACCTAGCTGGTTGATGAAAATTGAAACACACGTATAAAATTCTTACGCTAAATACCTGGAAATGTGACGGCAAATATGAAAAGCGTCTGCCGGTAATGGCGAACGGAATTGCCGAATCGGAGGCCGACATTATTTTCCTCCAAGAAGATTTTTCGACCGCTGACGGAAGCTTTGACACGTCGGGCTATATTGCCAACCAGCTACAGTTTCACCAGGCCAAAATAAATAGTCGACTGAAAATCAGAAATCTAAATAGCCTGATGACGCATAGTTCCTCCGGCCTAGCCATTCTTAGCCGTTACCCGTTGCAAAATCTCCAGATTGTAGAGTTACCATCTGACGCATCGGACGGGCAAAGACGGACGATGATTGTGGAATGTCAATTGCCAAGCGGTTCGATACAGTTATGTAATTTTCATCTAACACATCTCGCTGATCGCGATGATCTCAGATTGGATCAGCTAAAACACATCCTGCACTATTTGAGCGAAATGTTTAAGGGTGAGATATTTGCCTTAGGCGGAGACTTTAATTGCTGCCCCAAAAGCCCTGTTTTTGAATGGTTGGAACAGCAACAAACTGTTGAAATCACAAATCTCTCGAAAGTCGCCGAGGCCCATCAACCGAGCCTTAATCCCGTCAACGGCATTCAAAGTGAGCGATCCTTAGATCATTTGTTTGTTGGCCAGGTTGGCGGACGAGCCAGTATTGAATACACATCTATTGAATATGTGATGAATAAACCGCTGGGACTTGACCGAATTTATCCAAGCGACCACGCAGGCGTTATACTCGAGTTTGAGCACGTTGCAGAGTTAGAATTGGAGGCCGCACAATGACAACGCGATATGCAATTTATTTTGTGCCTGAGCGTGAAAGTGATTTATTCAAGAATGCTAGCCAATGGTTAGGTTGGGATTGTCAAAATGCTGTGAAGATAGACCAGCCGACACACCCTCAAATTGAGCTCAGTGAAATCACCTCTTCGCCAAAAGTTTACGGATTTCATGCGACACTCAAACCGCCATTTGAGCTATTCGGTAGTTTGTCTGAAGATGATCTCTTGCGGGCCGCCGACAAATTTTCTCATGCCATAAAACCCATTTACGAGCTGGAGTTTGAACTTAACACGCTTGGATCCTTCTTGGCATTAACGCCAAAAAATCGAATGAGCGATATTCATCGATTGGCGGCAGCAGTCGTCCAAGGTTTCGATCACTTTCGCAAACCAATGGAAGCGGAAGAGTTCGCTCGCCGCAACAAGCTAGGCTTATCAGAAGGCCAGTGCGCGCACCTCAAAAACTGGGGCTATCCTTATGTATTGGATGAATTCCGCTTTCATATGACTCTCACCAATTCACTTGGCGACGAGATGCTCAATCGCGTCGCGGCCTTTCTTTCTAATTTCCTAGGGAATTCGCTGAAAAGCTGCTCCGCAATAGACCGCCTCTCGGTACTCAAACAGCAAGGTAAAGGCGAGCCCTTTCGGCTTATCCACACGGCACCGTTCGCTGATTAGCCC
>NHJI01000039.1 GCA_002169685.1 Rickettsiales bacterium TMED211
TCTTTGCAAAAAAAAATTCGTGATCAAGATGGCTGTCCTTTATTATCAGACGGATTATCTAGAATATCAGACAATTATCTTTTAAATCATGAATATTTTTTTAGAAATTAAAAAATTATAATTTATAACATTAATTTTTTTTTCAAAAAAATATGCCAGTTTTTTTTAAAAAAAATTGACTTGTCATCAATAAATAAATCAAAACTTGGTTTACCAAAATAAATCTTATTGTATTTGACCCCCCATTTTTTTAATTGTCTTAAAGTAAGTGGTTTAATCTTTTTTTCCACGTCCTTTAGGTTTCCTTTGCACCTTCCCATATAGCGTGCTGTGTACAAAATAATATTGTAACCACTATCATAAGCTTTGTTAATTATTTTAATATTCTTTTTTATTGGAACTGATTTAGAATAATCTCTTAAACGGTCAGTTTTACAAATTACATTATCTATATCAAAACAAATAGTTTTTAATTTCATACAATTGATATATGAATATATAATGAATATTTTTCAATAATCACGTTTTTTTATTAAATTTATTTCTTTAGTTATTTTTTCATGAATTTTAATGTATTTTTCTAAATCTTGTGAATTACCCATTTCACTAATTTTTTTCTTTAAATGCTCTCTTTGTTCTAAAAGATTTGGCAATCTCAAGTTTAGGATAACATCTTCAATTAATTTTTTTTTTTCACTTTGATTCAAATTTTTAAAATGATCATTTCGAATATTCTCAAGNCTTTCCAATAATCCTGCTATNTTATCTTTTGTATAACTAATAATATCAAGATCTTTTTCCAATTGTTCATGCGCAATTATCTTTGCAATAATAATTTTTTTTTTTTCTTCCAATGTGTTGTCTGCAAACTCAATCCTTACAATCTGTTCCAAAAAATTATTAATTATATCTCTCTCAAATATAAGGAAACTTAGTAAAATTTTTTCATTTGTTCTTTGTGAATTGAATTTTTCTGGACTAACATTATGATTTTTTTGTTTTTTCATACTTAATTGTTTNTTAAATTTTCTTAAATTCCAAACATAGTCATTTTTCTTTGATTTCAGAAAACTAAAATACTCTGAAGAAACAAGTTTGTTATCTATAGTATCTGAGATCTTTTTAATTTCCTCATCTACTAATGCCAAAAACTCAGGGGTATTATTATTATTACCAATAATTATTTCCCATATAAAGTCTGACAAATTATTTGCATTNGACTTTAATTCTTCAAATTTTTCTTTTCCAAATTGGTTAATATAATTNTCAGGGTCTTGTCCNTCGGGAAGAATAATAAACTTCGCTGATTTTCCAGGTTTCAAATATTTTAATACTTTNAAAGCAATACTCTTCATTGCTTTNAAACCAGCTATNTCTCCNTCAAAACAAATAATNGGTATATNNACTATACTCCAGATCTTATTTATTTGANTCTCTGATAANGTTGTTCCAAGACTNGCNACNGAAGTTTCNANCTTATTTGAATTTANGCCTAAAACATCTANATAACCNTCTACTAATATNATCTCATTATTATTTTTTATACTCTCAATATTCTGCTTAAGGCCAAATAGGTTCTCGCTTTTTTTAAATATTATATTTTCTGAGGAGTTAATATATTTTATTTTAGAGTCAGAAATTGTTCTTCCACCGAAACCAACAATTTTTCCTAAAAAGCTAAAAATAGGAAAGGTGATTCTATCACTAAATCTTGAAAAAGGTTTTTTACTTTTAGTTGATTTTATTAAAATACCTTGTTCATAAATTTCTGAAATTGAAAAACCTCTATTTTCCAGATATGTGATCAAATTATCGCTATTCGAGGGACAATACCCTATTTCAAATTTTTTAATAAAATTATTTGGAATAGAACGAGAANTTAAATAACTATTTGCTCTGTCATTGTCTAAAAGTTCCTTTTTAAAAAACTCATTACATTGATTAAGAAGTTCAAAACTTTTTATTTCTTTTGTATTGTTAGTTTTTATATTTTTATCGTNAATATCTATTCCTAATTCATTTGCAACTATTTGCAGAGACTCTAAAAAAGAAATTTTTTCATACTTGGTTATGAAAGTAAAAACATTTCCTCCAACTCCACACCCAAAGCAATAAAACAATCCTTTATTGTCATTGATATTAAAAGATGGAGTTTTCTCATTATGAAATGGGCATCTTGCAATAAAACTATCACCCCGCGGAGTCAAATCTATATATTTACTTAAATATTCGGACAGCCTAATTTTATTATTAAANTTAAGAAGTATATCATCAATAGTATATTTCATTAAGTCAAATTAGATTTAGCCATTCCTGCAGCAACTTTAAAATCAAGTTGTCCTGGNTACCTTTCTTTTAAAGTATTAATAACTTTTCCCAGATCTTTAATCGTATTTGCTTGTAACTCTGTACAAACCTCAGAAATAATTTTCTCTAAATCTTTATCTGTTATTTGTTTTGGTAAAAAAGATTCAATTATTTCTATTTCCTTTACTTCCCTGTCCTTAAGTTCATCCCTACCGGCATCTGCATAAATTTTTACACTTTCTTTTCTTTGTTTAATCATATTTTGAAGAAGATTTAAAATTTCAGGATCATTAATTTCGTTAGCTTCATTTTTTGCTCTATATTCAATGTCTCTATCTTTTATTGCTGCTATTATTAATCTCACAGTTGATACAGAAAGATCATCTTTTTTCTTGATACTAGCATCAAGGTAACTTTTAAGTTTTATTCTCAAATTAGACATAATTATATGTACCCCATATCTATTTTTTTTTCAAATCACATTTTAGAATCAGGATTAAATAAGTTATANACTTGTATTTATATTTAATGAAAGTGTATATTACAAATCTGCATGAAAAAGAAAAATATTAAGAGTATTAAGAAAAATTGTATGCTTTTATTAGAAAGCGGTGAAACTTACTTTGGTTATGGTTTTGGTGCTTATGGCACTACTTTAGGAGAAATTTGTTTCAACACTTCAATCACGGGGTATCAAGAAATTTTAACTGATCCATCATACAAAAATCAGATTATAACTTTTACATTTCCCTANATAGGTATAGTAGGTACAAATGATGAAGACAATGAAAGTANTGAGATGCATTCAGTTGGTTGTATTGTNAATAATGCTCTTACANCATCTTCAAATTATAGGTCTANTTTANATCTCAATGATTGGCTAATTAANCAGAATAAAANTGGAATCTCTGGTGTTGATACCAGAACACTAACAAGAGTTATAAGAGATAAAGGAGCTTTTAAGGCTTTGATTCATTTTCCAGAGGATAATAAATTTAAAATCAACAAATTAAAAAAATTATTAGATAATTACCCTTCTATGAATGAACAAGATTTAGCAAAAGGAATCTCTACGCTTAAAATATATGAATGGACTGATAATGGAAAGAAATTTATCGAGGAAAGGGACTTATCTGAATATAAAAGAAAAAAAATAATAGCTGTAGTAGACTTTGGTATAAAAAATAATATTTTAAATTTATTAAGAAGTCTAAATTACTGTATTTTAGTTTTTCCTCTTGATTATGAAACTAATAAAATAAAAAAAATTAATCCTGTTGGTATTTTTTTATCAAATGGACCCGGAGACCCAAAAGCGACCCATAATAAAATAAAAAATAATTTGAGGTCATTATTTAATTTATCAATTCCAACATTTGGAATTTGTTTGGGTCATCAAATCCTTGCTTTGTCCTTTGGAGCAAAAACGAAAAAAATGCATCATGNACATAGGGGAGCTAATCATCCTGTGAAAAACTTAAAAAANGATAGCGTAGAGATAACTGTTCAAAATCATGGTTTTGTNGTTGAAAAAAAAACCCTACCTAAAAATATTATAATTTCTCATATCTCACTATTTGACGGTTCAATTTCTGGAATTGAAATNAAAAAGAAACCATTTTTTTCTGTTCAATACCATCCAGAAGCNTCNCCAGGNCCTCATGATAGTNNATACCTTTTTTTAAAATTTAAANAATATATAGAGANTTATGCCCAAAAGAAGTGATTTAAAATCTATAATGATTATTGGTGCAGGTCCTATAGTTATTGGGCAAGCATGTGAATTTGATTATTCAGGAGCTCAAGCATGCAAAGCACTCAAAGAAGAAGGGTATAGAGTTATTTTAGTTAATACAAACCCTGCGACTATAATGACTGATCCAGAAATGGCTGATGCGACTTATATAGAACCATTAACAATTGATTCACTAGAAAAAATAATTATTAAAGAAAAACCCAATGCTCTTCTTTCCACTATGGGTGGACAAACAGCTCTAAATATATCTATTGAGTTAGAGAAGAAAAAAATTCTACAAAAATATAATGTTGAACTTATTGGTGCAACTAAAAAAGTCATTGAAAAAGCTGAAGATAGAGACCTCTTTAAAAGTTCAATGAAAAAAATTGGTCTTCAAACNCCTAAAGGTTTTATTGTAAAAAGTATAAGAGAAGCAAAACTGGTTATAAATAAAATAGGTTTTCCTATAATTTTAAGGCCCTCCTTTACTCTGGGTGGAGCTGGAGGGGGAGTAGCCGATAATAAAAAAGATTTTTTTGAAATTTTAAAAAAAGGTTTAGCACTTTCTCCAATTAATGAAGTTTTAATTGAAGAGTCAATCATTGGTTGGAAAGAATATGAAATGGAAGTGGTAAGAGATAAAAATGATAATTGCATAATTGTTTGTTCAATAGAAAACATTGACCCAATGGGCGTTCATACTGGCGATTCGATAACCGTTGCTCCTGCATTAACTCTCTCAGATAAAGAATATCAAAAAATGAGAATGGACTCTATAAAAGTAGTTAGAGAAATTGGCGTAGAAACAGGTGGTTCGAATGTACAATTTGCACTAAACCCTAAGGATGGACAATCAGTTGTAATAGAAATGAACCCCAGAGTATCTAGGTCTTCAGCATTAGCTTCAAAAGCCACTGGTTTTCCAATTGCCAGAGTAGCAACAAAGCTGGCAATTGGNTATTCTTTAGATGANNTAAAAAATGATATNACTAAAATAACACCAGCNTCGTTTGAACCNACNATTGATTATATCGTAACNAAAATTCCACGCTTTACTTTTGAGAAATTTAGCAAAACTGANGCTCGACTTGGAACTGCTATGAAATCAATTGGAGAGTGCATGGCCATTGGAAGAAATTTCAAAGAGTCATTTCAAAAAGGAATAAGAAGTTTAGAGATTGGATTATCTGGACTTGATTCTCCATATGAATTAAAGAAAAAAACTGTCAATGAACTTAGGACTCTTCTTAAAATTCAATCACCTTATAAATTTCTTTTAATTGCTGAATGCATTAGGAAAAATATATCTATTTCTGAAATATGTGCATTAACCAAATATGATTTTTGGTTTATTAATGAAATTGCAGAATTAATAAAAATGGAAGAAGGTACCAAATTAAGAAAAATTGATAAAGAGTTTTATATAGAANTAAAAATGAATGGTTTCTCCGATGAAAGAATTAANAAGTTATCAAAACTTTCTGCAAAAAAAATAAATAATTTAAAAAAAAAGTATATTATTAAACCTTGTTTTAGAACTATTGATACTTGTTCGGGAGAGTTTCCNTCTAAAACGCCATATATGTATTCGTCATATAGTAATTTGGATTCTGTTCCCTACTTTGAGANAGGAACCAANGTATCNAATAAAAAAAANGTGATAATTCTAGGAGGNGGNCCCAATAGAATTGGTCAAGGTATTGAGTTTGATTATTGTTGCGTACATGCAGCCTATGCCTTGAAAGAAATGAATATAGAGGCAGTTATGATTAACTGTAACCCAGAAACAGTGTCAACAGATTTTGATACATCAGATAGACTTTATTTTGAACCATTAGACGAAGAATCTGTATTAGAGATATGCAAAGCAGAGAGTTCTGTTGGAGAACTTTTAGGTGTAATTGTTCAATTGGGGGGGCAAACTCCACTCAAACTATCAAAGATGTTGATTGAGAATAATATACCAATATTAGGCACACCATTTGACTCCATTGATTTAGCAGAGGACAGAGATAGATTTAAATCTCTANTAAATGAATTAAAANTNAACCAACCAGAAANNTCNATNGTTTATANTCATAATGAAGCAANAAAAATTGTANAAAAACTCGATTTTCCTGTTGTTATAAGACCATCATATGTTCTTGGAGGAAGAGCAATGAGAATTGTATATAGTAGTAGTGAACTTAATGATTACTTCATGACTGAATTAACTCAGTCTAATAGTGCTATATTNATTGATAAATTTCTTAATGATGCCAAGGAAATAGATGTCGATGCAATTTCAGATGGTAAAAATGTTTTCATAGCTGGTATACTTGAACATATNGANGAAGCAGGTATCCACTCGGGTGATTCCGCATGTTCATTCCCTCCACAAACGATTAGTAAAAAAATAATTGATTATATAAATGACGTAACTACAAAAATAGCAAGGAAATTAAAGGTTAAAGGTTGTATCAATATACAATTTGCTGTCAAAGAAAATAAAGTTTATTTAATTGAAGTCAACCCTAGAGCAAGTAGGACAATCCCATTTATTGCCAAATCAATTGGAAAACCCCTAGCCAAAATTGCTACAAAAGCAATGCTTGGAAAAAGTATAAAAAAAATAAAGCTTGAAAAAAATATTACAACCCGAGTGAGTGTTAAAGAGTCAGTCTTCCCGTTTGATAGATTTCCAGGAGAAGATACAGTTCTTGGTCCTGAAATGAAATCTACTGGTGAAGTAATGGGTATAGATAGTAATTTTCCAATGGCTTTTATCAANTCACAAATAGCATCTAATAANAATTTACCNAACAAGGGGAATGTATTTATATCTGTGAAAGATGAAGATAAAGAAAATATTATTTTAATGGCTCAGATATTAATAAAACTAAACTTTAAATTACTTTGCACAAGTGGGACGGCAATTTTCTTAAAGAAATATCTAATTAAAGTTGATTCTATTCATAAAGTTAGAGAAGGAAATCCTCACATAGTTGATTATATAGAAGGTAACAAAATACAACTGATAATTAATACCACTCAAGATACAAAGTCACTAAAAGATAGTCNTTCTATCAGAAAGGCAGCTATAAGATATAAAGTNCCNTATATTACCACAATTTCNGCAGCTAAATTGGCAATAACNAGCATAAATGTTATGATCAACCAAAAAATTCAGGTAAAATCTCTTCAAGAGTATTATAAAGAATAGAAATTATTGTAAAAGTTATTATAATATTATTTGAACTTTAAGATTATAATTATGACTGATAAATTTCCGATGACATCAGAAGGTTTTAAAAAGCTAAAATTAGAACTGGAAGATTTGAAAAACACACAAAGACCGATGGTTATCAAAGCTATTGCTGAAGCAAGAGAGCATGGAGATTTATCAGAGAATGCTGAATATCATGCAGCAAGAGAAAAACAGAGTTTTATTGAAGGCAAGATAGGCGACTTAGAATCAAAAGTTAGTAGGGCTCAAGTTATAGATACAACTTCTTTAAATAATTCTAGAGTAACTTTTGGAACCACAATTGAGTTGCTAGACCTAGAAACTAATTCAAATCACGTTTATACAATAGTAGGTGTTGATGAGGCAGATATAGAAAAACAGCTTATTTCTGTGAATGCCCCCTTATCAAAAGCAATGATCAATAAAGAAGTTGGTGATGTTGTTGAGGTTTCAACTCCCAATGGACTAAAAGAGTATCAAGTCAAATCAATAAGTTTTAATAGATAATGCCAAAAGTTGAAAAAGTTCTAATAATTGGTTCCGGGCCAGCAGGATATACAGCAGCTATTTATGCTGCCAGATCTGGTTTAGATCCATTGATGATTACTGGTTTAGAACCTGGAGGACAATTAATGATTACAACCGATGTTGAAAATTATCCAGGGTTCGAGAATGCTATACAAGGGCCATGGTTAATGGACCAAATGAAGAAACAAGCAGATTCCGTTGGGACCAGAATTGAATATGACAAGATAATAAAAGTTGATTATAGTTCTTTCCCATTCAAATCATATACTGAAAAAGGAAAAATAATCAACTCATATACAACTATTATTTCTACCGGTGCCAAGGCCAAATGGCTGAATGTTCCTGGGGAAGAGTATTTTAGAGGTTTTGGAGTGTCTGCTTGTGCTACATGTGATGGTTTTTTTTTTAAGAATAAAGAAGTGGCTGTAGTTGGGGGGGGTAACACTGCTATTGAAGAAGCAATATTTTTATCAAATTTATGTAAGAAAGTTACTGTGATTCATAGAAGGTCTGAATTAAGGGCTGAAAAAATTCTACAAGACAGGTTGATAAAAAGAAAGAATGTTGAATTCCTATGGAACTCATCTATCAAAGAAATAATTGGCAATCAATCACCTAAAGAGGTTACAAAAATAAAAGTTGAGAATACAAATGGTTCAGTAAATCACCTTGAGATCGAAGGTTTGTTTATTGCAATTGGTCATAAACCAGCAACTGAAATATTTAAAGAAAGNCTCACTATGGATAATGAAGGCTATATTTTTACGGAAAGTGATTCTACAAAGACANAAATTGATGGTGTTTTTGCNGCTGGTGATGTAACAGATAAAATNTATAGGCAAGCNGTAACNGCGGCGGGGATGGGCTGTATGAGTGCAATAGAAGCAGAAAATTTTNTAAATAAAAAAAGTATTATTTAANTTTTATTCCNTCNACAATTTCTTTGTGCANNTTACATTCAATTTCAAACTCTTNNGAGCNTTTTAAAACAAAACCNGANAGCCAATCNAGTTCCAGTTTTTTATTNTTTTTATAGTCAAGAAACATNGAAGAATTCATATCATAAGGCATTTTGGATATTCTTTCTATCCATATATCTACAGGGTTTCTTGCAAACTCAACATTATAAAAAGAAGATAAAGCATAACTTTCATTCATCGCATCAATAAACATATTCTTAAATTTTTTAACTTCAAATATTTGACCTATAGTCATTTCTGTCAAAGTGGTCATGCCACTGTATGCTGACAAAAATATAAATTTGTCCCACAACTTTTCTTTTATATTTTTAGTATATCTCAAATCAAGGCCAACCTTCTGACAAACTAAGCAAAATAATTCAATTTTTTTATTTGAAGAACCTTCTATAAAATTTCCTACAAAAAAATTAGCTAATTTACCATTATGAATTATTTCAGCTTCTTTATTTATATGAACAGAAATCTGAGCTACTGCTCCATAAAAATTATTAATGTTTAGTTCTTTATAAATTTTATCTTCAGCATAAATTCCATTTTGAAATGGAAGAAGTATTGTTTTTTCATTAATATAT
>NHJI01000040.1 GCA_002169685.1 Rickettsiales bacterium TMED211
TTAAAAATTTAAAATGAAAAAAAGAGTATTAGTTTTTGCGTTTCATGACAGACATAATTGCATAGATATTCACGTAATCAAGTATCTCGAGAAAATTAGAAATAGCTTTGAAAAAATAATTTTTGTTTCAGATCAACCTCTTAAAAAAAAAGAACTCCAAAAAATAAGGTTTGTTGATAAATATATTCATAGAAATCATAATGAAAAAGATTTTGGTAGTTGGAAACTTGGAATAAATAAAATAATGATTAATAATTTTGATGAACTGTTTTTAACAAATGACTCTATAATTGGTCCACTAATCAATATTGAAAAAGTTTTATATAAAATGGATCAAAAAAAAATTGATTTCTGGGGGATTTCATCAGCTGGAAAGGGTAACTTATTTCATTTACAAAGTTATTTTCTATGTTTTAAAAAAAAATGTTTTGAATCCAAAGTTTTTAAAGATTTCTTTGCAAATATAAAAAAATTAGAAAGTAAGGGTGAGTTAGTACAAAAATATGAGATAGGTTTAACGCAAATACTAATAAACTCCGGTTTCAAATGTTCTCAATTCACGAGGCATAGTGACAAAGATATTTTTTCTTCAACAAAAAGCTACAAGTTATATAAAAAAAAAGATCTTCCTTTTATAAAAGTTAAGGTTCTTGTAAGCAACCCGGTAAGACTTCCTAATGTCAATCAACTGCTGCAATATATAGAATATAAAAAAGATATCATTTCTTATATAAAGAGGGTAAATGAAAATAGTGATCTATCTCACCTTTTTTTTAGGTTGCCATTATTTAATTCCTACATTTTTTCAAAAAAATTTATTTTACTACGTGCAAAAATTTCACATTCACAGAGATGGTGGCGATTTTATATTAAAATTTTTGGGGTATATGTTTTCTTTCTTATTCTTCCTTTAAAAAAGAAAGAAGCTTTACTGTACAACACCTATAACAAGTAATAAAGGGATTTAGGTATTACTTAAATAACTTCTTAACTGTTTCTTGAATTATTTCTTTTGATATTTTTTCTGCATTTAAGTTAATCCAATCTTTTATTTCTTTTTCAATCATTGAGTCCAAACTTTTTGTTTTTTTAGAGTCTAAAACTTCAACAACATCTTTATCTTTTAGATCATTTTTTGAAGAACTCTTGTTAGTCTTTGTGGACTTAATATGTTTCTTCACTTCATCAATAATTTGAGTGTTCTTATCTCTCATAAATCTTTATATCTTTATCTGAATTATTTTTAATTTTTTTATCTATAGATACTAATAAAGAATCGATATCCATATTTTTTTTATTAGTAAAACTTTCTTTTTTTAACTTTTTAATGATTCCTTTTTTCAGATCATCTATTATTTGTTCATTTTTATTTTTTCCATAGTCAAATATATTATTATCTATGATTTTAGTTACAACATTTGCAATTTGATTAGTTTTATTCAAATATAAATCAAAATCTATTAAACCTTGCTCATGAAGATCTTTTAAAGCTAATAGTTTCTTTTCACTGTCAAAAAGAAAGGATTTCACTTTTTCATCTTCATGTTTAAAATTTTGGAACTCTTTATTTTTTTCTTTATTTATTTTTTTTTCATTTCCAAGCAAAGCTATATAAAAAATTATCGCAAAAAAATAAAAAGCAAATGGTATTACTTCACTTGAAATTTCATTCATAAAAAACTCTAGTTAATTCTATATATAAAGATTAATATATATTAGTATTTTAAACTATAAATAAATTTATGATAGAAAAAAGAAGTATAGGTGAAATAATAAAATCAATTTTATTATTAGTCAATGAAGCGACGCAAAAGAATGAGCAAATTAAAAATTCTTCTGAGCCTAAAGCTTTATTGACAGATAATAAAATAATCTATGAACCTTTGGAAAAGAGAACGGTTGAAGCTAGAAAAAATATTTCTGATTGGAAAAATATTCAGTTTGCTCAACAAAGTAAGAGGATATCTTCCTTTAACATTAAAGAAAAACTCGTTAATGAAATAAGAATTAAATCTGAATTAAAACTTAAAACGGAAATAGAAAGATGGTCCAAAAAAAAAATTCCCAGAATATTAGATAAACACCTTAGAGAGTATACTAGAGGGTTACTAAAGAAATAATATTAGAAAATTTTTGGTTTTCCATTTTTTTTTGTCAAATATTCAAAAATTTCTGAGCAAACTTTCTCTACTTTGTTTTTATCTTCACCTTTTAAAACAATAGAAACACCAAAATTTTGGTTTTTAAAATATGGGTAACTTCCAATTAATATATCTTTATTATCTTCTTGTTTTTTTGAGATATAATCACTAATAATTCCTTCAGGTAAAATTGTTGAAATCTGTTTTTGTGGTAAAANNTTTTTTTCTAAAAANCCGTCAATAAATTCATAAAACATAGCTTNCATTATTCTTGGAACTCCNGGAAAAACAAATACATTCTCAACATAAAAACCAGGTGCTANACTTACAGGGTTNTATATTAANTTTGCTTTTTCTGGAAGAATTGCCATTTTAAGTCTTGCTGNNGTTCTTTCATTAACGNTATAATGTTTTTCTAAAAGTTTCNTNGCTTCATTATTNANAATAAGTTTNCTATCAAANGCTTTTGCAACNGANTCTGNNGTNATATCGTCATGAGTAGGACCAATTCCNCCTGTTGTAAAAACATAATTATANTTTTTAGAAAATAATTTAACCCTATTTATAATATTTNGTTCTATATCTTGAATAATACTTATTTCTTTAACATCAACGCCTCTGACGGATAATTCTTTTGTAATATAGTTTGAATTTGTATCTAATGTTTTTCCAGATAATATTTCATTTCCTATAATAATTAGTCCAGNNGTTTTTCTTTTATTATTCATTTAAATTTTTACTAAACNTTTTTATTATATTATTGTAGATTATTTTCAGTCATAAACTAAATTATTTTCTTATCNATGAATACTACTAATCAAATAAAAATACACAAAGAAGATTCATTTAAAAAAATGAGGAAAGCAGGAAGTTTAGCTGCTGAATGTTTAGACTATATAGTAGATTTTATCAAACCAGGTATTACNACAGAAGAAATAAATCAACTATGCCATGACTTTCAAGTAGATAGGAATGCAATACCTGCACCTTTAAATTATAAGGGTTTTCCTAAATCTNTTTGTACTTCAGTTAATCATGTAGTTTGTCATGGTATACCTGGAGGCAAAGTTCTAGAAAATGGAGATATACTNAANATTGATGTTACACCTATATTAAATGGATGGCATGGAGATACGAGCAGAATGTTTTATGTAGGAAAAGTAAGTTTAAAAGCTCAAAAATTAGTGGAAGTAACATATGAGGCAATGATGAGAGGAATTGAAATGGTGAAACCTGGAAATACAATTGGAGATATAGGGTTTGCGATTCAGAAATTTGCNGAATCAAAAAATTATTCGATAGTTAGGGATTTCTGTGGTCATGGTCTAGGAGAGGTATTTCATGATTATCCTAGTGTTCTTCATTATGGAAAGCAGGGTGAAGGAGATGAATTAAAAGAGGGTATGTTTTTTACAATAGAACCAATGATTAATATTGGAGACTATCATGTAAAGGTTTTGTCCGATGGTTGGACGGCAGTAACATCNGATAAATCTTTATCCGCTCAATTTGAACANTCAATCGCTGTAACAAAAGCTGGATACGAAATTTTCACAAATTCAAAGAAAAGTTTTAATTTTCCACCATATGTTCTGTAAATGATACCAAGATATTCAAGAAAAGACTTAGTTAATATCTGGACTCCAGAAAATAAAATAAAGATATGGCTTAATATAGAAATTTTAGCATGTGAAGCTCAAGAAAAACTCGGGAATATCCCAAAAAAATCACTTAAAACAATTAAAGAAAAGGCTTCTTTCGAAGTTAATAGAATAGATGAAATTGAAAAAGAAGTTAAACATGATGTAATAGCATTCTTAACTAATCTTTCAGAGAATATTGGAATAGATGCAAGGTTTATTCATCAAGGTATGACATCNTCTGATGTTCTAGATACATGTTTATCTGTTCAATTAAAACAGTCATGTCAAATCATAAAAAAAGAATTAAAAGAACTTATTCAAATTCTTAAAGAGAAAGCTATTCAATACAAAAACCTCGCATGTATTGGAAGAAGCCATGGCATATATGCAGAACCAACTACTTTTGGCTTAAAAATCTTAGGAACATACTGTGAGTTTTTAAGAGGTTATAAAATACTTCAGGAAGCTGAAAAAAGTATTTCTACTTGTGCAATCTCAGGAGCTGTNGGTACTTTCGCTAACATTGACCCATTTGTTGAAGAGTATGTTTCAAAAAAACTAAAATTAAGTATTGAGCCTGTTTCTACCCAAATCATTCCAAGAGANAGACACGCNCATCTTTTTTCAGTACTTGGAATTATTGCGAGTTCAATTGAAAATTTTTCAACAGAAATCAGACACCTTCAGAGAAGTGAAGTTAGAGAGGTGGAAGAGTTTTTTTCTAAAAATCAGAAAGGCTCTTCAGCTATGCCACATAAAAGAAACCCTGTTTTAACTGAAAATTTAACTGGTATTTCAAGAATAATTCGTTCTTCAGTAATTCCTATGATGGAGAATATTACTTTATGGCATGAAAGAGATATTTCACATTCTTCGGTTGAGAGAATTTTATGTCCAGACACNTTAGTATTATTAGATTTCTCCATTAACAGATTAAAGAATATTGTAAAAAATCTCGTTGTTAATGAGGTTAGAATGAAAAAAAACTTAGATGATACTAAGGGTTTATTCAACTCACAAAGGGTTATGCTTGAGTTAATAAAAAAAGGTAATAGTAGAGAAAATTCTTATAAAGTAGTTCAAAAAATTGCTATGAAATCCTGGGAAAAAAACATTAATTTTAAAGAATTATTACTTAATAGTAAGGAAATCAATAAATTCTTAGATAAAAAAAGTATTAATGAGATTTTTGATCTAACCTATCATTTCAAGAATATAAATAAAATTTTTAATAGGGTTTTAGGTTAATTATGAAAGAAAGAAAGAAACTTTACGAGGGAAAAGCAAAAATAATCTTTAAAGGGGATAAACCAAATACTTTNATTCAATATTTCAAAGACGATGCAACAGCCTTTAATAACAAAAAAAAAGGAACAATTCATGGAAAAGGTGTAATAAATAACCTAATATCTGAACTTCTAATGGATAAACTATCTCAACTTAATATTCCTAATCATTTAATTAAAAGAGTTAATATGAGGGAGCAACTCATCCATCAATTAGAGATGATTCCTCTTGAAATTGTTGTCAGAAATATATCAGCAGGATCTTTAGTTAAAAGGCTAGGAGTTCAAGAAGGAAAAGTATTAGCAAGACCATTAGTTGAGTTTTATTTAAAAAATGACGAATTTAATGATCCAATAATTGCAGAGGAACATATACTTATTTTTGAATGGGCAGATAGTCATGAAATAGAAGAGATAGTATCGATAGCATTACGAGTTAATGACTTTTTGATTGGTTTTTTTCTATCTCAAAATATAAGGTTAGTTGACTTTAAGTTAGAGTTTGGAAAAATATGGTTGCAAAATGAACAATTAATTATGATCGGAGATGAAATCAGTCCAGATAATTGTAGANTGTGGGATGTAAAAACTAATAAAAAGCTAGATAAAGATCGGTTCAGAGAAAACCTAGGTGATGTTGATCAAGCATATAAAGAGGTCGCGTTCAGATTGGGAGTTTTATCTAAAGATGAGTTTGAAAAGGCAGTAAAAAATGAAACTTAGAGTATTTGTGTCTTTTAGAAAAGGAATTCTTGACCCAGAGGCTGAAGCTATTAAAAAAATTATCGTTGATATGGGTCATAAAAATATTATTAAAATTTCTAAAGGAAGTTTTTTCGATATCGAGGTTAATAAGTCAGAAAAAGATTCTAAAAAAATAGTTAAAAAAATTAGTCAGGAAGTTCTTTCAAATCCGATTATTGAAAATTTCACAATTGATGTTGTAGATTAGTGGCACCTAAAGCAATAGTTTCCATAATTATTTTTCCAGGTTCTAATTGTGATAGAGATCTGAAAGTAGCAATTCAAAATTGTTTGAACATAAANCCAAAAATAGTNTGGCACAAAGAATCATCTATTAATAATACAAGTATGATTTTAATTCCTGGTGGTTTTTCATTTGGAGATTATTTAAGAGCTGGTATTTTAGCAACAAAGTCCCCTGCTNTNAAAGAATTAATTAGATGGTCAAAAAAAGGAGTGCCAATAGTAGGCATTTGCAATGGTTTTCAAATTCTTACAGAATGCAAACTTTTACCAGGAACTTTAATTAAGAATAGTGATCCAAAGTTTTTGTGTACTAATGTAAATTTAAAAATAAATAATAATAATGNATTTTCAAAACTATTCAAAAAAAATCAAGTCATTAAACTACCGATAGCTCATTCACAAGGAAATTATTATATTAAGAATGATGGTCTAAAGTCTTTAGAAGATAATAATCAAATTGTGATGCAATACTCTAATACAAATGGTCTGGTAAATAAAAAGAGTAATCCTAATGGATCAATTAAAAATATTGCAGGAATTACAAATTCAAAAAAAACCATTATTGGAATGATGCCTCACCCTGAAAGAGCTATTGATAATAAAAAGATGAATGACGGCACATTATTCTTTGAAAATTTAGGTAAATTACTTTGAAAAAATTTTCTGATTTAATTAGTAAAGAGGTAGTTCACAATCATGGACTTAATCTAAAAGAATATGATATGATTTTAAATATCTTAGAAAGGGTTCCTAATTTATTAGAACTTGGCATTTTCTCTGTTATGTGGAGTGAACATTGCTCATATAAATCAACAAAAAAGTGGTTAAAGACTCTACCTACTAAAGCTCCNTGGGTTATTTGNGGTCCTGGAGAGAATGCAGGAATTATTGATATAGGTGATGGTGATGCTATTGTTTTTAAAATGGAGAGCCATAATCACCCGTCATANATAGAACCATACCAAGGAGCTGCAACAGGTGTAGGTGGAATTATGAGAGATATTTTTACTATGGGAGCACGACCAATAGCAAATTTAAATTCATTAAGGTTTGGCGATATTAATAATTTCAAGACTAAATACTTATTATCTGGAGTTGTTTCTGGTATCGGAGATTATGGAAATTGTGTGGGAATACCAACTNTAGGTGGGGAATGTTTTTTTCATGAGTGTTATAATTCTAATAATTTAGTGAATGCAATGACTGTAGGTTTAGTAAGGAAAGATAAAATTTTTTATTCAATTGCAAAAGGTCTTGGTTATCCAGTGTTTTATGTTGGTTCAAAAACAGGAAGAGATGGGATTCATGGAGCCACAATGGCCTCGGCTGAATTTGATGAAAAAAGTAAAGATAAAAGACCCCAAGTACAGGTTGGAGATCCTTTCACAGAAAAGTTACTATTAGAAGCTTGTTTAGAGTTAATGGATACAGATGCAATCATTGCTATTCAAGACATGGGAGCCGCTGGTCTGACCTCTTCTTCATTTGAAATGGCTTCAAAAGGAGACTGTGGTATTGAACTACACCTTGATAAAGTTCCCGTAAGAGAGAAAAAGATGACTCCCTATGAAATAATGTTATCAGAGACTCAAGAAAGGATGTTGTTAATCATCAACCCTAATTCCATCAATAAAACAATGGCTGTATTCGATAAATGGGGACTGGATTGTAAGGAAATAGGAAAAATCACCAACAGTGGTTTCATGGATATTAATTTTAATAATGAACTACATGGAAGACTTCCTATTAAACCTTTAGCAGACGCTTCTCCTGAGTATGATCGACCCTCAAAAGAAAAAAAGAGATTAAATACGGCTAAACTATCTAAACAAGAAATTAATGTAGATTCAAAAGAAGCGCTAATAAAGATAATTTCTAGTCCAAACCAATCATCAAAAGAATGGGTTTTTAATCAATATGACAGATCAGTGATGGGAGATACTATTNTAGACTCTCAAAAAGCAGATGCAGCAGTCGTCAGAATACATAAAACCAATAAAGCTGTTGCGATTACATGTGATTGTAATCCAATATATTGTAAATCGGACCCTTATCTTGGAGCAAAGATTGCTGTTGCAGAAACATGGCGAAATCTAACGTCTGTGGGTGCCAAACCTCTTGCTATTACTGATAATTTAAACTTTGGTAATCCTGAGAAAAAAGAGATCATGCACGAAATAAAAGAGTCAATTAGGGGAATAAAAGATGCCTGTAACGCATTAAATTACCCTGTAGTATCTGGAAATGTTTCTTTGTATAATGAAACTNTTGGAAACTCTATATACCCTACTCCTGTAATTGGTGGAGTTGGAATTTTAACCAATTATAAAAATATTTGTTCAATTAATCTAGTTGAAGGATATGATATATTCTTAGTTGGTAGAACTTTTGGCCACNTAGAGTTATCTGTTTTTAGTAAAGANGTTTTAAATAAGGAAATAGGGAGTCCACCAAAACTTGATTTAAAAGAAGAATTAAGAAATGGGTGCTTTATAAGAGAAATAATTGANAAAAATTTAATTATTGGTTGTCATGATATATCTGATGGAGGAATATTATTAGGATTAGCAGAAATGGTGTTGGAAAATAAAATTGGAATGGAAATAACTCATTCTAATAAAGAACTCTCTAATAACGAATGGTTTTTTTCTGAAGATCAATCAAGATATATAATAATTAGTAAAAAAAATGAAAGCCTAACAGAATTAGCAAAAAAAAGTAAAGTTTTACTTAAGCAAATTGGAAAAGTAAAAGGAAAGTCACTTAAAATTAAAAATTCCTTTGATATTTCGATAAAAGAACTTATTAATAATAATAATAAGTGGTTTAATAACTATATGAGTTGATTTNATGCCAATGCCTATTGANACATTGACTAGCTTAATTAAAGATGGATTGCCTGATGCAATCTGTGAAATTGAAGATTTAAAGGGTGATGAAAANCATTATCACGCAAAGATAAAATCNTCTAAATTTAATGGTTTAAATAAAGTTCAACAACACCAACTTGTATATAGTTTGCTTGGAAAACATATGGGAACAACTTTACATGCACTAAAATTAACTACGATATCTGAATCAATTATAAATAAAGGATAAAAAAATGAATATTGATAAAAATGCTATTTTTGAAAAAATTAATAAGATGTTAGATGAAGATGATGTGGTTTTATTTATGAAGGGTGATGCTGATTTTCCGCAATGTGGTTTCTCAGCAAATGTTGTTGGAATATTGAATTACTTTAATATTAANTTCAAAAGTTTTAACGTNCTTGAAGACGATAAATTAAGACAAGGTATCAAAGATTTTTCAAACTGGCCTACAGTTCCTCAANTTTATATAAAGAAGGAATTTATTGGTGGATCAGATATCTTAAGAGAAATAGCAGAGAGTGGTGAGATTGAAGATATNCTTAAAGAAAAAAAAATTAAATACACTNTTTCTACTCAATCTCCTTCTTAAGGGTTTCAGCTTTTATCGCAGAAACAAGTAAATATATACCACATAGGACACTTATAATAAAACCAATTATACCTTCTCGATAGCCTTTCTTTCTTAAGAAACATTTTAAGAATCTAGAAAAAACTTTTCTAATTGAAAAATAACTCTTCAAAGAACTTTTGTTTTCTAAAAGATCAGCAGCTTTTAAATCAGTATTTCTGTTAAATCTTAAAAATAGCTCAGATATATTTTCTGACATTTTATGTTCTATATAGTTATCTAGCTGTTTTCCCTTTATACCATTTAAAGAATAATTAGGGTGAACTCTCTGATTTTCCCATATTTTTGATCCTTTTTTAAATAAACAAAATTTTCCATCTGGTGCCAGACATGACATCCACCCATTATTCACTGGCTTACCTTGAACAAAATTCAAAACTCTTATATAAAAAAAATCACATTCAGCTAAACTAATCTTGGTTTTAATCTCTTTACTCAGTTCTGAGGTAATAATTTCATCAGCATCAATTTCTAAAATCCAATCATTTGAACACTTTTCAATACCAAAATTTCTTCTATCACCCTCATATTCCCATTTTCCTTGATAAATTTTATTNTAAAATTTTTTTGCAATACTCATAGTTTGGTCCGTAGTTCTGTCAAGCACAACAATTACCTCGTCAGCAAAAGAAAGGCTTTGGAGACACTTTTTTATTTTCTTTTCTTCATTACGTGCAATNAGCAAAGCTGAAATTTTCATATGAATTAATTAAATAACGATGGACATTAATTATTTTTTAGTTTAGAAATATTCTAAATATTAATTAGAATAATTCTAAGAAAGGTTATTAGAATGATAAATAAAATACCATCCGTCAANTTTAATGTTAGAGTAAGAGATGAATCAATTCAAGGAGATAATCCTTTTAAGTGGATNACTAAAAGTAGTGAAGATTATTTTTCAAATAAGAAAAGTATACTTTTCTCTCTTCCAGGTGCTTTCACGCCAACTTGTTCTACATTTCAACTTCCAGATTTTAATAAACTACATAATGACTTTAAAAATCATGGANTAGACGAAATTTATTGTTTATCAGTAAATGATTCGTTTGTTATGAACGCNTGGGCTAAACATCACGACATTGGCAGTGTGAAAGTAATACCTGATGGTAATGGAGAGTTTACTAGGAAAATGGGAATGTTGGTAAAGAAAGAAAATTTAACTTTTGGAATGAGATCATGGAGATACGCAGCTATCATTGATAACTGTGAAATTATTCAAACCTTTATTGAAGATGGTTTCNAAGATAATGCAGAAGATGACCCGTACGAAAAATCATCACCTCAAAACATTCTTAGTTTCTTAGAAAATAATTATAAAGTTGCAGTATAAATAGCTATCTTGAATAATATTCGATAACTAGATTGGGTTCCATAACTACTGGGTATGGAATCTCATCTAGTTTTGGACCCTTTACAAATTTTCCGTTCATCTTGTCATAATCAACAGATAAATATTCAGGAACTTCCCTTTCGGTGGAACTAATTGCTTCTAGAACAATTGGTATTTCTCTGCTTTTCTGTTTAACTTCTATTACATCTTCATCTTTTATCGTATAGGAAGGAATTGAAACTTTTTTTCCATTAACCAAAACATGCCCATGGCTAACAAACTGTCGAGCAGAAAATATTGTGCTGACAAATTTCATTCGATATACTACGGCATCAAGCCTTCTTTCAAGAAGCTGCACAAAGTTTTGACTAGTATCACCTTTAATTTTTGTAGCCTTCACAAATAAATTATGAAATTGTTTTTCTGTGATATAACCATAATAATTTTTTAGCTTTTGTTTTGCCATAAGTTGGATTCCATAATCCGATGGCTTTCGTCTTTTATTTTGGCCATGAATACCTGGAGCATATTCTCTTTTATTGAAAGGACTCTTAGGTCTACCCCATAGATTACATTTAAGTCTTCTGTCTATTTTATATTTTGCTTTTAAAATTCTTGTCATGAGTAGGAAATATACTTTTAAAATAATTTAAGTCAAATTTATTTATAAAAAAATTATTTGTTTTTAGCTAAACTATTAATTACCCCCATTAGAGTATCAAGTTCTTTTTTTGAAAGNTCCATCCTATTGAAAATATTTCTTAATTTATTTATTATTATCAATTTTCTTTCTTTTGTTTTAATAAACCCANTNTCTTNCAAAAGTAATTCCAATCTATAGAAAAAATTCAATAGGTCTCTTTTTTTAGCTATTGGAGAAACATTAGTATTTACATAATTTTTATCTATATTATTTTCTTCTTTAAATAACTCATAACAAACAATTAACACAGCATGAGATAGATTTAGTGAAGAAAANCAAGGGTTAGTTTCAATCAGCATAANCCTATCAACTAGGGAAAGATCTTTATTTGTTAAGCCTGCATTTTCAGGCCCAAAAATAATTCCAACACTATTCCCTTCTTTAATTTTAATATTTAGTTCTTTTACTGAATTATTTAAATTTAAACATTTTTTATTAGATGAACGTTTTCTTGCTGTGCATGCGATTAAGAAATTTATGTCATCAATTGCACTTTCAATATTTTCAAAACATCTTGATTTATTTATAACTTTTTCTGCACCAGCTGAAACAGGGATAATTTTTTCATGATCTAAGCTAAATTTTGGGTTTACTACCCTTAGTTCATCAATCNCAAAATTCANCATGCTCCTTGCAGTAGCTCCCAAATTTTCAGGAAGTTGTGTATTTACGAGAATAACAATAGGTTTATTTTTTAGAGTCAATATCAAACTANCTTTTAATTAAGTGATAAGTAATACTGTCATGTAAAGCTATAAAAGATGCATCTATTACATTTTCAGAAACACCAATAGTTGACCATCTCAAATTTCCATTAGATGACTCTATCCTAACTCTTACAAGTGCCTTTGTGCCGTCATGTGGAGTCAAAATTCTTACTTTATAGTCAATAAGGTTTAGTTTCTTTAGTTCTGGAAATGAATGACTTAAAGCTTGACGTAATGCTTTATCGAGAGCGTGAATTGGCCCATCTCCCTCAGAAGCACAAAAGAACTCTTTCCCTTTAACAAAGATCTTTATCCTTGCCTCTGAAATAGTAATGTATTTACCATTAGAATTTTTTCTTCTCTCATCAGAAACTTTAAAGCTTTCAAGTGTATAGAACTCTTTAAATTTTGTAAATTCTCTTCTTGCTAATAGTTCAAAACTTGCTTCTGCACCATCATATGCATACCCTAAAAACTCCTGGTTTTTAATTAGTTCTATAAAACCTTGTAGTTTTTTTTCATCATCATAACTAATTTTAATTTTTTTTAATTGATTAATAATATTTGACTTTCCTGATTGATTTGAAACAACAAGAACTCTTTGATTTCCAACGCTTTCAGGATCTACATGTTCATAGCTCCTTGGATCTTTTTGCACTGCTGATATATGTAAACCACCCTTATGCGCAAATGCGGCTGATCCAACAAATGGGAGATTTCTATTAGATGGTCTATTTAATGTCTCATCAATAAATCTACTCAATGATGTCATTTTTTTCAAATTACTTTTTACATTTGTTTTATAATTCATTTTTAAACAAAGGTTTGAAATTACATTTACTAAATTTACATTTCCACACCTTTCACCTAAACCGTTAAAAGTACCTTGAACTTGACAAATTCCATGCCTAACAGCTTCTAATGAATTCGATGTTGCATTATCTGTATCATTATGAAAATGGACTCCAAGCTTATCTCCTGGAACAATATTAATAATATCATTTAAAATATCTGTTAATTCAAAAGGTAGTGTCCCTCCATTCGTATCGCACAGTATAATCCATTTAGCACCTGCATCTAAAGCAGTTTTAATTGTTTTCTTTGCGTAATTTTTATTAGCTTTATATCCATCAAAAAAATGTTCTGCATCAAACATAACTTCATCAAGTCTCTTTGATGAATACGTTATCGTATCATGGATCATAGATAAATTATTTTCCAGGCTAACTTGTAATGCTTTCTTAACATGAAAATCCCAAGTTTTTCCTACGATACATGCAGCAGGAGCTCCAGAATTAAGTACAGCATTAAGTCCTGGGTCGTTATTTGCACTCTTCCCATTTTTTCTTGTCATCCCAAATGCAACTAGTTTTGATTTTTTAAACTTATGAGTGTTCTTAAAAAACTTATCATCCGTAGGGTTGGCACCAGGCCACCCACCTTCAATATAATCAACACCAAAATCATCAAGTTTCTGAGAAATTTTTAACTTATCTTCATAACTAAAAACTACCCCTTTGGTTTGAGAACCATCTCTCAGTGTACTATCATAGATTTTTATATTTTTATTTTTCACGATTTTACTTGTTCAACCTTCTNATAATCTCTTCTCTTTTCATTAGNGGTAGCACTAATTTCATTTCTGGTCCATTTTCTAATCCAGTAAGNGCTATTCTCAANGGCATNAATAAATTNTTACCTTTTATACCAGATTTATNTTNTATTAAATCTGTCCACTTTTTCCAACTATTATGATCTATTTCATCAGGCAAACTAAATTGAGCAACTTCTAATAATTTTTTATCCTTTATAGATTTAATGTTCGAAAAATTTTCATTATAAATTATATCTAACCATACATCTATATCATCTATGTTTTCAATATTTGATTTAATTGCTTCCCAAAAAGAATTAGAGAAATCATATTTTACTATTTTTTTTATTTTAGTATATGATAGTTCTTTAATAAACTTTGAATTCAGTCTATATAAATCCTCATAATTAAATTTAATAGGAGCTGAAGAAAAATTTTCTAAATCTAATTTATCAATTAATTCGTCTATTGAAAGTATCTCATCAGTGGAAAACTTAGTTCCCAGTAAAGATAACACTGTATTTAACGCATCAGGGTTTATTTTTTTTTCTCTGATTTCTTTAAGTGAAAAAGTATTAGATCTTTTTGACATCTCTGCCCCCGAAAAACTTTTCATTAAAGGAAGATGTCCGAAATTAGGAATATTACCACCTAGGTACTTAAATAATTTTATTTGTGCGGCAGTATTTGTTAGGTGATCATCTCCTCTTAATATATGTGAAATATTAAAATCAATATCATCTACTACAGAAGTAATTGTAAATAATGGGGTATTATCAGATCTAACTAATACAGGGTCTGAGATGGAAAGTTTTTCAAAATTTATATCTTTATGTATTAAGTCAACCCAATGTATTGGATCATCATCTAATAATAATCTCCAATGCGGCTTCCTTCCCAATCTATCATATTCAAAAATATCTTTTTTTGATAATTTTAATGATGACCTATCATATATGGGAGGTTTCCCAGTTTTTAATTGAATTTTTCTCTTTAGTTCTAATTCTTCAGGTGTTTCATAACATGGATATAACTTACCTTTTTTCTTCAGTATTTCACAAATTTCATAATATTTCTTCATTCTATTTGATTGGTTAAAGGTAGAATCATACTGTATACCTAACCATTTAAGGTCTTCCTGAATAAGCTTGATAAAAGACTCTTTAGATCTATTTTTATCCGTATCATCTATCCTTAATATAAATTTAAGCTTATTTTTTTTTGCAAAAAGATAATTTAATATAGCTACTCTAACATTTCCGACATGTAAGCGTCCTGTAGGGCTTGGAGCAAACCTCAACATTATTTATCCTCTAATAAAAATTTATTGACTAACGGAAATCTTCTTTCACTATCAAAACTCATAGATGAAACCTTTGGACCTACAATGCTTTGAAATCTTTTAAACTCTGAATTTGTAAGCATTTTCCATATTTTTATAACTAAACCTTTATCGTAACCTTTTTTCTCTAAATCGCTCAAACCTAAATTCTTTTCAATTAGTAAGTATAGTATTTCATCAAGAATATCATAAGAAGGCAATGAGTCAGTATCTTTTTGGTTAAACCTGAGCTCTGCTGTAGGTTCTTTTAATATAATATTTTGAGGTATAAGTCCTTTATCTTTATTCAAACAAATTTCAGTATAAATCTTATTTCTCCATTTCGAAAGCATAAAAACTTCAGATTTATAAACGTCTTTTAAAATCGAAAAGCCTCCGCACATATCTCCATATATAGTAGAATAACCAACTGCAAATTCTGATTTATTGCCTGTTGTTAATAATAATGAACCAAATTTATTTGATAAAGCCATTAATATTGAGCCTCTAATTCTTGATTGAATATTCTCTTCAGTAATATCTTCTGAGTAACTTGAAAAGGTCTTTGAAAGTGTTTTATTATATTTTTCTCTTAAACTTTCAATTTCAATTGTTTCTAATTCTATTCCAAGGTTTTTTGATAGGTTTTCGGAATCTTCTTTACTCTCTTTAGAGGTATATAGAGATGGTAGAAAGAAACCTTTTACATTCTTTTTGCCCACCGCATCGCATGCAATTGTTGCACTTAATGCAGAATCAATTCCTCCAGATATCCCTAATATAATTGAAGAGAAATTTGAATTATTTACATAATCTCTTAAACTTAAGGTCAGTGCATCATAAAAATTTTTATTTTTTTTGTATTTAACTACTTTATATTCTTTTTTTTCATTAAAAATGAAACCGTCCTCATAGTTTTGAAAAAAAGGTGCTTGGAAAATAATTTTCTGTTTGGTATTTATACAGAATGATCCACCATCAAACACGAGATCATCTTGACCACCTAAAGAATTTACATATAAAATAGGGGAACCAAATTGTTTCACTCTTTTCTTTAATAATTCAAACCTTTTCTTAAACTTATTTTTTTCGTAAGGAGATGCATTTAATACTATTAAAAAATCAGTTTTTTCTTCACATAATTGATTGGTAAGACCTTCATTCCATATATCTTCACAAATTAAAAACCTTATATTTTTATTTTTAAATAAAAAAAACTTTTCATTATTATTACTTTTTGAAAAATATCTCTTTTCATCAAATACACCATCATTCGGTAAAACTGTTTTTTTAATTTCATTGATAACCTTTCCATTCCTAATTAATACCGCAGCATTATATAGGTTAGAATTTTCTTTTATAATAGTTCCTAATACAAAAATTGTTTTTTTTGATTGTGTAAAATTAATAATTTTATTTTTATAAATATCTAATCTTTTTATGAAATCATTTCTAAACATTAAATCTTTGGGTGGATAACCACATAAAGCTAGCTCTGACGTTATAAAAAAATCACACTTTTTTTTTTCTGCTTTTTTATATGCTCTCTTAAAATTTAGAAAATTTTTTTTTATATCCCCAACTATAGTTTTTTTTTGAAAAATAAAAAAATTTAGTTTCACCTTACAGGCCAATATGATTACTTAAAATTTTTTTAATGAACCAGCAAGTAAGAATGCTAATTCAATCGATTGTGAAGCATTGAGTCTCGGATCGCAATGAGTATGATATCTAGAACCAAGATCTTTATCTGTAATTTTTTGCATACCTCCTAAACATTCTGTCACATTTTGTCCTGTCATCTCGAGATGAATACCGCCAGCATATGTTTTTTCATTTTTATGAATTTCAAAAAAAGATTTTACCTCACTTAAAATATTTGAAAAGTTTCTTGTTTTATAACCACTATTACTTTTTTCAATATTTCCATGCATTGGATCACAAGACCAAACTACATTTTTTCCAGCTTGCTTAACTTTTCTTAAAATTGGAGGAAATAATTCAATAACTCTTTCAAACCCCATTCTAACAATCAGAACAATTTTCCCAGATTCATTTGATGGGTTTAGTTTTTCGATTAAATTTAATAGTTCATCAGTATTTGTTGATGGACCAACTTTTATTCCAATCGGATTACTAATACCCGAACAAAATTCAACATGGGAACCATCTATTTGTCTTGTTCTGTCTCCTATCCAAACCATATGTGCAGAAACATCATACCAATCACCAGTAGTACTATCAATTCTTGCAAAACATGACTCATAAGGTAAAAGTAATGCTTCATGGGAAATGAAGAAGTTAGATTCCGCGAGCTCTCTGGAGGAGTTACTGTTAATTCCACATGCATTCATAAAGCTTAAGCTTTCAGAGATCCTATCGGCAATTCTTTTAAAAGCTGAACCTTGAGGGGATTTTTTAACAAAATCTAAATTCCAATTCTGGACATATGAAAGGTCCGCGTATCCTCCGGTGGCAAATGCTCTTATTAAATTTTGAGTTGATGCAGACTGATTATAAGCATCAACCATTCTTGTAGGGTTTGGTTCTCGTGATTTATCATCAAACCCAATAGAATTGATTATATCTCCTAAATAACTTGGAAGTTCTTTACCATTTTTAACCTCAGTAGGGTTAGATCTTGGTTTAGCAAACTGTCCAGCTAAACGTCCTAATTTCACAACTGGAACGTTAGCAGCATAGGTCAACACAATAGCCATTTGAAGTATTACTCTAAAAGTATCTCTAATATTATCTGGGTGAAACTCAGCAAAGCTCTCTGCACAATCTCCTGCTTGAAGCAAAAAACCTTTTCCATCCACGCATCTAGATAATTCTTTCTTTAACTCCCTTACCTCACCCGCAAAAACTAAAGGTGGGAGATTTTTTAACTTTTTTATCACAAGGT
>NHJI01000041.1 GCA_002169685.1 Rickettsiales bacterium TMED211
TTATGTAGATTCTTATAGATAAAATTCTTTGAAACTCGACAATTAAGTTCTCTGGATTTTTTTTTATTTTTAAGGCTAATTATAGTAATGAACTTATCTTTTGGTCCATCTAAATATAATTGTAATTGACTATGCTGGTCAATAGTTCCTAAACCGCTAATTGGTGTTGACCCTTTTCCGTCCTTTCCTAAACTCTCACCCCACAATTGTCGGACCCACATGGAAAAATTTAATAATGAATCAGAATATGGCATCAGAATATTTTGATTTATACCCTGTTTAATTAAATTATAATTATTTAAAGCTGCTAAAGCTGGTGGAAATTCATGAATTATCTTAGCTTTCATCATCTGATTAAGGATTTTTGCTCCTCCCCCATGGATCTTTTCACTACTTAAATTTGATAATTCTGCAGGGACCATACCAACTAGTGAGAAAATAGAATATCTTCCACCAATTAGTTTACTATGCTCATAGTATGAACAGTTCAATTCCTCTTGAATACGCTTTAAAGTACTATTTTTATTCTCTGTAATTATATATAAATTTCTAGAAAAATCCTTAACAATATTTTTAGAAAAATCTTTGATCAAAAAAAACTGACTAAGAGTTTCTATTGTTTCACCGGATTTTGAAACAACTACAATTCCTGTCTTTTTAAGATCAATATTATTAAGCAGCTCTATGATTGGTTCTGAGTCAATATTTTCTATAAAATAAACTTTTGGACTATTAGTATTTATGAAGAGGTTATTTTTTATCGCATATAATGTTTTTCCTCCTAAACTAGACCCTCCGGTTCCTAAAAATAAAATTGTTTCAAAAACTCTTAATTCTTCCGATATCTGCTTTATTATTTTTTTTTGAGTTTCATCGTTTACAATAGATAAACATTCTAATTTTTTAGCTTTAAATTCATCTATAACTTTTAAATAAACTTCTTTTAATTTTTTAACATCTTTTGTTGCATCTAAATCACCATTGAAATTATAAAATTCTTGTTTATAACTCATTTATCTGGGTTTCCAACAATTGCAAAAAAAAGTTTCTTTTCATCAAAAAAATTTTGACTTACTTCATTGATATACTCAACACTTAAATTTTCAATAATTTCCTTCCTTTTTGTAAAATAATCAATTCCTAAATTATATTTTTGTACTACTTGTAATAATGATGCAATCGATAATGTACTAGTATAGTTTCTAGAAAAAGACCCTATAAAATATGATTTGGCAGCACTCAATTCTTCTTGGGTCACTCCCTTATATTTTGACTCTTTCCATTGTTTTTTTACTAAATCTATTGTTTCTTGTACTGAATCATTTTTTGTTTGAAACCCACCTAAAATTATTCCATCATTAAGAAAAGGGATCAAATAAGAATATATAGAATAAACTAATCCTCTTTCTTCCCTAATTTTTTTATATAGTTTTGACTGAAAACCACCTCCACCTAAAATATAGTTTGCGACTCTTATTGCAAAGTAATCATTATCATTTCTCATTAAACCATGATGACCAAAAATCACTGATGTCTGAGGAGTTTCTATACGTTTTGTATAAGTTCCCTTATTTAATTTTGAAAATTTTGGAATATAAAAATCTTTTTCATTCCCCTCCTCAAGCCGAGATAAAGTAGAATCGACTAATTTCTTCAATTCTTCTTTCTTTATATTTCCAGAAATACCTATTACCATGTTAGATTTTGTAAAATACTTCTTGGTATAATTTACAAGGTCATCCCGATTGATCTTAGACACTGAATCGGTGGTTCCTAATTCACTCTTTGAAAAATTATGGCCAATATAAAAATTCTCATCAAAAACCTCAGATGAAAGCTGTTGAATATTAGATTCATTAATTCTAAGATTTGCATTTATTTGATTTCTTACTTTCTCAATTGAATCTAAAGAAAAAGCAGGTTTTGTTATTGCTTGTCTTAAAAGACTAAAACTCTCTTCTTTATTCTTAGAAACTGTCTGAAATGTTATGTTAAATTCGTCTTTACTAGTTGATATATTTAGCTTCATTCCTAAGGATTTTACTTTTTCCTGAAATTCCATCGCATTCATATCTTCCGACCCTTCGTCTAGCAGTGCCGCCACAAAACTTGATGTTCCTTCTTTTCCTTTTTTATCGAAGTAACTTCCGCCTTTAAAACTTATACTCATGCTAATGATTGGAACAGAGTTATCTTCTATAAACCAGAATGAAATACCATCCTTAGTTTTTAAATCTAACACCTCCAGAGACCATAATTTACTTGGAAATATGAAAATAATGAGGATAAAAAGTTTTGTTACGAATTTCATCCTAAAATTCCCGTAACATAATTTTTATTATTCAAAAATTTTTCTAACGCAGTTTTAACATCTTTAATGGTTAAATTTTTTAGATTTTCATTCCAATTTTCAATCTCATCAAGACTCATTCCTATTGTCAATGCTTCACCAATAATTTGAGCTGGTTGAAAAGAACTATCTCTTAAATAAATAGCTTCATATTCGTAATTATTTTTTTGTATTTCAAATTTTTCTTTTGTAATTTTATTATTTAATGCATCAAACATTTTTTCTTCAATTAATTTCTCTAATTCTAATATTGCAATATCTTTATTGGGTATTGCATAAAAATAAACTGTTCCCTTATCTCTAGTCATTCCTTGATAGTAACCACCGATCGCTGATACTATTTTTCTTTTTTTTACAAACTCATCNTATAAGATNCTNGTACTTCCNCCAGCTAGGATTTTTAAACCTATATCTAGAGCAATNCCCTCTTTAATAGACTCTTTNTAAGAGGAAACTTTNTAAATTCTTTTCCANATTTTTTGTTTAATATCAGGGTTATTNTATGTTATTCTTGANTTAGTTAATATTTTTGGATCTGATAGTGATNGCCTNTCAATAGATTTCNTATTTGACTTTATTTGTCCATAATACTTTTTAGTCAACTTTTTTGCTTTTTCCAAGCTTATGGCACCAGAAAGAACTACTGTTGCATTATGTGGAACATAATATTTTTTATAAAAATTGAAGATATCATCGAATTTTAAAGATTTTATTTCATGTTCCCAACCTATTATCGGTGTACCATAAGTATGATTAGGAAATAAACTTTTTCTCAGTGATTCGTCAAGAATTGATGGTGGTCTNCTATCGATTCTTTGGTATCTTTCCTCTAATATTACCTTACGTTCAGTTGAAACTTGTTCTTTTGTTAGGGTCAAATTTTGCATTCTATCAGCCTCAAGCTCTATTATCTGCTCTATTTTTTCAGATGGTATCGTTTGATAATATGCAGTATAGTCAAAACTCGTAAAAGCATTTTCACTTCCTCCATTTGAAGAAATAAATTTAGAAAAATAATTGTCGGGAAAATTTTTTGTACCCTTAAACATTAGATGCTCTAAAAAATGTGCTAATCCACTTTTTCCATAACTTTCNTCAACTGAACCCACATTATACCAGATCATCTGAGTTACAANNGGAGCTCTATTATTTTCAATTAGAACTACTCGTAAACCATTATCTAGAAAAAATTCTTTTGAGTCGAATATTTTNGGAACGACATGAAAAGATTGTAAAAAAATTAAAAAAAATAAAACTAGAAACCTTATTCTCATTATTTCAATATGGCATCAAAAAAAATTGTTTCAATAAGTCTTATAGAAATGTAACTCTAATGTAATTATAATTATTATATTTTAATTTCACCTAACGGTTGGAACTTCATCAGTTGCCTGGATTGATTCATAATCATCATCAATTAAATCATATGAATTTAGNTCTTGAAAATCTGGATTATTTTGAAAAGTACTGCCCTGAAACTGGACATTATTTTGGTTTTGAAAGTTGTTATCTGGAGTATACCTTCTAGAAAAATTATACCCCTTATCATATATTGGTCTNTAATATATATTTCCTTGTCTAAAACTATTCACCGAATTCTCGTAAACCCATTGGCCAAGTGTAAACCTTCTATTTCTGCTAAATTTCTCAATGGAGTCTGATGGAGAAGTTGATAATGGCAATTCAACTCTAGGNGCCATAATATTTTGTGTTCTTGGTTGCACAAACTGTCTGTTATCTATTCTTTCCTCAGAAAAATCTNANTTTTCTTGAATNGTATTGTTTCTATCCTGATATGAATTTNTATTGCTTTCCATGGGCCTTGATTCAAAATCTGGTGGTAAAATTAATTCTGGCGTTTCATTAACTAGATCATCTTCCATTGTTGGCTTTGTGATACCACTTGCAATCTTAAAAGATTCACATGAATTTAAGAAAAANGTTAGGATTATCATTATCTTTGTTATTTTTTTTTTACTAATCAAAGTCATCACATTTATATCCACCGTTCATATAATCAGTCGCAACTCTTATGCAATTATTCTCAATACCAAAAAGTTCCATTTCTTCTTCTTCGCTCATAATTTCATTCATTGGGATCTGTGATTCTGTTTCCATTATCTGAAATTGGTTTAAGTTAGTTATATCACTATTCATAGTCTCAAGATTATTTAAAGGTTCGTTTCTATAGGGTCTACTGTAAGAATTATTATTTTGTTCAATTGAATATTGAGGGAAGGGTGGCGGTGGCGGTGCTGGCAAAGGNGTGCCNTTAGGTCNTACAAAATAATATTGCCTAGCACTTCTATAAATAGGNTCACTATATCNACCATAGAATTGATTAGGAGGAGNGGGNATATTTTGTTGATACATCATCTGATTATTATCAGATTGATTGTTTGGTTGATTAGCAAACTCAGGAACTTGATAAGCATCTTCAACAATTATCGCTTCNCTCTCTTCAGGCTCTTCATCTTCCCAAAAAAACACAGAATCATATACATAATCGCTCGCATCTTTTACTGAATCCCAACTTGACTCAATAGTTGAACATGAATTNAAAAAGAAAANTGATACCACNAGNAGTATGTAGTTTTTTTTAAATTNNTTGTAAAATAAAAGACTTTTAAACATCAAGNNCACTAAATATAGTTAAAATTANATAAATAAATCATATATTTTGTTATAATTCTTAATATTGATAACATTAGTTTTGTTAATTTAAAAGATTATTTTAATTTTTTAATTTTAGTTGTTTTTGTAAAACTCGATATAATGTAAATNAAAGCGCCNANAGNTATAAAGGTATCTGCAANATTAAAAGCTGGCCAATGGAAGTTGGTCCAATGAAAGTCTATAAAATCAATGACATATGAATTATTAATTCTATCAATCCCATTTCCAATAGCTCCTCCAAGAACAAGACTCAGCGAAATTATCTCAATTTTTATAGAAGATCTCCAAATCCAAAAGAAAATAAAAACACTAACAATCAAAGACATTATTCCTAAATAAAATGAAATATTAAGTTCCGANAGCAAACCAAAACTAATCCCTTTATTAATCACATAAACTATATTTAGAAAAGGAAATATTTGAATGCCAAAATAAAGTTCATTAGCATTTAGGCTGATTAAATGTTTCGTGTATTGATCTAGAGTTATAATTATTACTGAGAGGCAATAACAAATTAAATGAAACTTCCTATTTTGAAACCTTAATAACTTCATCACACCTATTACAAATTAATTCATTTTCTTTCGCCTTAAAAATTTTCCAACACCTCTCNCATTTCTTTCCATCNAAAAGTTCAATTTTTATTGAAATATTTTTATCTTCTTCAAACTGAATAAAAGTTTCGTCTTTTTTTTCAACAATGATCGCTTCGGAAACAATTAAAATATCNCTTAAATTAATTTTNTTTATCACATTAAGGTACGATACATCTGCCAAAAAAATAGATGCTTTTGCTTCAAGACTTGATTTTAGAATTTTTTGATCTCTATTTTTCTCTATTACATTACTAACCGCTTTTCTTATATTCTTAATAATTATCCAATCTTTAGATAAATTTTTNTTATCCCAAGTATCNGGTAAATTACNNTAAGGNATAAGATGACAACTATTTTCAGTTTCTATNTTATTTTGTTCNAACCAGCATTGCCAACTTTCTTCNATAGTAAAAACTAAAACTGGAGAAAGCCAATTTATNAGNGTNTTAAAAACATCAACCATTACTGTNCTGGTAGAATNTCTTTTATATGAATTAATAGGCTCACAATAAAGTATATCTTTTCTTGTATCAAAGAAAAGACTNGAAAGCTCATTATTACAAAAATTNGCAATTAATTGGAACGCTCTGTAAAAATTATATGATCTAAAACTTTCAAGTACAATTTTATTAAGATTATATAGTTCATATCTGATATATTTTTCTAGTTCTGGAAGTTCGTCATGTTTGACTTTCTCTTTATTTTCATCCCAATTNTTAAGGTTTCCGAGAAGAAATCTTAATGTGTTCCNNATTTTCCTNTAAATTTCTGTTTGACGATTTAAACTTTCGTAACTTATTTTNAGATCTTCATTATANTTACTAGTTGCAACCCATAATCTTAATATATCGGCTCCATATTTTTTNACTACATCATCAGGTGAAATNACNTTTCCTANAGATTTAGACATTTTTTTTCCCTTTTCNTCTAAAACAAAACCATGAGTTANAACAGATTTATAAGGACTTTCATTGTAAATCGCACACGACTCTAAAAGTGATGATTGAAACCAACCTCTGTGTTGNTCAGATCCTTCTAAATATAAATCGGCTTTTTCAAATATTTCCCTATTTTTCAGAACAAATGCATGGCTCGCTCCAGAGTCAAACCAGACGTCTANGATATCGGTNACCTTTNTNTAATCATCAGGNTTATANTTAGAAGTTAAAAATACTTCATTGNCTCNCNGAAAACCAAATATCTGTTCCATGTAGTTTTATTAATTCAATTATTTTTTTATTAACCTCTTTATCTAATAAAGGTTTATTATTTCTCTTATCTAAAAAAATAGTAATGGGCACACCCCATGATCTTTGNCTTGAAACACACCAATCAGGNCTTTCACTNACCATCGATGTTATTCTATTTTTACTACCCTCNGGAATCCAATTTACTTTTTTAATCTCCGNCATAACAGAAGAACGTAAATTTTTTTCATCCATAGATATAAACCATTGAGANGTTGTTCTATAGATTANTGGGGCTTTTGACCTCCAAGAATGAGGATAACTATGATTTAAGTCATTGCAATAGATCAACATTTTAAGTTCCATTAACTTATCTATNATTAATTTATCAGCCTTAAAAATATGTACTCCAGAAAAAACAGGAACACTATCAAAATAGACACCTTTCGGGTTAACTGTATCAGGTATCTTGATATTAAACTTTTTACCTAATTCAAAATCTTCGATTCCATGTCCAGGTGCAATATGGACGAAGCCAGTTCCTGTTTCATTCGTAACATGCTCACCTTTTATCAAAGGAACATCATAATCATAACCTATGGAAAAAAANGGATGTTCACATATTACATTATCTAGTTCATTTGCTTTTAACTCTTTTAAAATAGTAAAAGAATTNACTTCATGGTCATTACAAAACTTTTTGAAAAGCAATGAAGAAAAAATTAACTTCTCACCTTTTTTAAAGTTAATATTTGTATAATCTTTATCAAAAGATACTATCACATAGTNAAAATCATCAGAGAAAGCAATTGCCCTATTTCCAGGTAGGGTCCATGGTGTTGTAGTCCATATTGCTATATTCGCATCTTTAAATAAGTTTTCTTTCGCATTTTTTATTTTAAACTTTACGAAAATTGAATTAGATTTTTTTTCTTGGTATTCTATTTCAGCTTCAGCTAAAGCAGTACTTTCTACTACTGACCACATAACAGGTTTGTGCCCNANATANAGNCTNCCATCCATTAAAAANTTTATTAACTCAGAAACTATTATTGCTTCAGCNTCATTTGTCATAGTTGTATATNTTTTTGTCCAATCACAGTTAATTCCAAGCCTTTTAAATTCGTCTGTTTGTATTTCGATCCATTTCTCTGCAAATTTTCTGCATTCATCTCTAAATTTCAATTGATCTACTTCATCTTTATTTTTTCCAGACTTTCTATACTTCTCTTCTACTTTCCATTCAATAGGAAGACCATGACAATCCCAACCAGGAATATAATCAACATTAAACCCCATTTTAGAATAAGCTCTACAAATTATATCTTTTAAAATTTTATTAAGCGCATGTCCTAGATGTAAATTTCCGTTTGCATATGGAGGACCATCATGGAGAATAAATCTTTTTTTATTTTTATTAATATTTTTTATATTATTTTGAACGTTAATCTCTTCCCAAAATTTTATCCATTTTGGTTCATTTTGACTAAGGTTAGCTCTCATTGAGAACTGAGTTTCAGGTAATTGAATTGTATTTGAAAATTGGTTCATGAGAGATTTTTATTTACAAAATTTAATATCTTTTTTTATTTGTTTTTTAAGTTCTTCAATATTACTAAATTTTTTTTCTTTTCTAATAAAGGATTTAAAAACAACTTCAATAGATTCTCCATAGATATCTTGATTGAAATCAAAAATATAAATCTCAAGAATTGGGAAAGGATTCTTAAAAGTTGGTTTTATACCATAATTTGCAATTCCTTTGAAAGAAGATTTAGAAATATTCGTTTTTAGTTGGACTGATACTTCATAAACACCAAAACAAATATCACAAAACTTCCTTATATTCAGATTTGCAGTCGGATATCCAATTTTTCTTCCCATTTTCCTTCCTTGAATCACTCTAGCTCTTACAGACCAATCCCTTCCTAAAATCTTTTTAACTTTTTTTAAGTTTCCTTTAGATAGAAACTTTCTTACTTGAGAGGATGAGAAGTCATTTAACTCTTTTTTCTTAAATTCTTCTACTACAGTACATTTAAATTTATTACCTTTTATAGAAAAGTTTTTTAATAGTTGGGTATTTCCTTCTTGCTTATAGCCAAAAACAAAGTCGAACCCTGTAACTACGTGGCTTGCTCTCAATCTATTTACTAATATATCGTTGATAAATTCGGTGGCAGTAATTTTTGAAAATTCATAATCAAATTTAAAATTAAAATAATAATTTACTTGCTCATTTCTAATTAATTCAAATTTCGACCTAAATGGTGTAATTGNTNNANNNACTATTTCTTCTATTAAANAAACATTTAGGGTGTGGTTCAAAAGTTAAAATAGAAAGTGGTGATTTATCTCGTTTTGCCAAATTTCTTGCTACTTCAATAACTGATTTGTGACCTNGATGAACACCATCAAAATTGCCGATTGCTACAACTGACTTTAATGCATGAGTTGGCACATTATTTGTTCTTATTAATCTCATTTATTTTTTTTAGACATAACTAAAATTTCAGCTTCACCCTTCAAAATTTTTTTTCCATCTTTTTCACAAGAAGTATTAAGTATTACACGTTTTTTTTTAACATCTTTAGATAAAACTGANACTCTAATAGTAATTGTTTCTCCTATAAACACTGGTGCTAAAAATGATAAAGATTGATTAAGGTAAATACTTCCAGGTCCAGGTAATTTAGTTCCGATTACTGTCGAAATTAAACTAGCGGTTAGGAACCCATGTCCTACTCTTTTTTTAAAAATTGTTTCTTTCGCAAACTCTTCACTTGTATGGACAGGGTTATTATCTCCGGTAACGGCAGAAAAAAGAATGATATCCGATTCTGTTATTGTTTTTGATATAATTGCTTCTTGTCCTATTTCTATTTCTTCAATACACAAACCACGTAACTTTTCATATTCTTCATATTTCATTGATTTTTCTCCTTACAAATTTAAACTAATTTAATTGTAAATAGTATAGTGTATAATAAATTAATTTTTCAATTATAGTACTTAATTAAATAATGACCCAGTTATTAAAAATTTCATGTGTATTATTGGGGATTTCGTTTTCTCTAAGATTACATACACCAATAGCTTTTGGTCTGTGTGTTCTTTTTTCTTTTTTAATAATTATTTTTGAAAAAAGAAGAAGAATCTATAATTGGATTTTAAGGGCAAAAGAAAGAAGATTAGTTTTTCTTTTAACAATTTTATTTTTTTCATTTAGCCTTAGTTCTATAAATTCAATTGAAGTTTTTAGATCAATCCCCGTAATTTCATATCTTTTCATATATATGTTTTTTTCCTACATTTTGTTTTTTTTTTTTAGAGAAAACAATCATGCTTTGATTATTACTTGCTCATTTTTTCTTATTTCAGTTTGTTTTTCTGCAATTCTCGTCAGTTCGTATAACTTTTTGGAATATCTATCAATTCCTGAATGGTATATTGATGAATTTGGAGAGAAAGTATCGGGCGCTGATCTATGGGCGGGAGAAGTTCGAAGATTCAAAGGTTTTTCAAATTTATTGGTTTTATTAATTTGTCTCTGCCCATTCTTTGAAAAGAAGATGGGTAATAAAAAAAAAATTTTTTCCTATCTTCTTTTTCCATCGATCATTCCAATCATCTATTTGGGTAACGTTAATTCTGCTACTCTAGGAATATTATCAGGTGTGTTAGCAGTCATTATTTTTAGGCTTTCAATGATTTGTAAAAAACCTAAACAAAAACTAATTATTTTTGCAATATTTTTCTTTATGATTTTGGGGTTTATTTTTAATATTTTAGTTAAACAATATGAAAATAACCCAATTACTGAAATAAATCTTATGATACCCACGAGTATAGTTGATGCGCATAGACAAATTATTTGGGGGTTCTCATTAAGTGAATTTAAAAAAAATCCAATACTTGGTATTGGCCCTGATTCTTCAAATTTCATTGAAGGAAGTCAAGAGAATATAGGTCATCCTTCGACTGGAGATATGAATTATATTCCAAGCCATCCTCATAATTTTTTAATAGAGTTATTACTTGAAACTGGTTTGTTGGGGCTTTTAACTTTCTCTAGTCTAATATTATACGTAAATTATTATGTAGCAAAAAAAACTAGTGCGTTTAATTTAAATTATTTAATTTTTTTTAATGGTTATTTCTGGGGTGCTTCTCTAGTTAACTTTTCTTTCTGGGCATCTTGGTGGCAAGGAAGTTATTTCTTAATTTTAGCAATGATGCTTTCCATTATCTACGATAATAGAAAAAAAAAATGCTAATAAGTCTAATAAAAAGATTTATATTTGTAACTCTCATTTTCAATCTTCATACTATCATGGCAGATGAAAGGATAAGAAATTATAATGATTATAAATTAACAAAGACTAAATTTAAATTAAGTGAAGTAATAGAAGGGCTTGATTACCCCTGGGGGCTGACCTTCATTAATAATGAAGACTTATTAATCACTGAAAAAAATGGAAGGCTTTTAAGAGTCAATGTTAGTGATAAAAATGTTACTGAAATTAAACATAATATACAAAGTATTGGTTATGATGGTGATAGCTATCANGGTGGGCTCTTAGATGTCCTTTATCATGAAGGTTATGTTTATTTTTCATATAGTCATGCTCAAAATCCAAATTTTAAAAATATTAAAANNCATAAATATTCCAGTACAGCNATTGCTAGGGGNAAATTGTTAGAAGANAAAATAGAGNATTTAGAAATATTACTCATTGGNGTTCCNAAACTCTTAGNTAATAGACATTGGGGATCAAGACTTATNATTAAGGGNNATCACTTATACGCAAGTTTTGGAGATAGAGGTAAAGGCATGATTGCCCAGGATCCAACCAAACATCCAGGAAGCATAATTAGAATTAATATAAACGGCAGTATTCCAGATGATAACCCTGCCTTTAAAGGTTATACCAATTGGTTGCCAGAAATATACCAGATTGGAGTTAGAAACCCCCAAGGCATGGCACTTTCTCCTCATGACGATGAAATTTATTTTTCACAGCATGGTCCTATGGGGGGCGATAATATTGGGAAGGTAAAATATGCTGGAAACTTTGGTTGGAAAGATATTGGTTGGGGAGGAAAAGAATATAATTGGCTAAAAATTGGTGATAGTCCTTTTAAAGATGAATATGACAAACCTGTTATAGCTTGGGTTCCATCAATGGCCATTGGGCAGATTACTTTTTATACTGGGAATACTTTCACCGAATGGGAAGGTGACCTCATTGGAAGCGCAACTAAAGCTGGATTACTTTTTAGATTAGACTATGAAAAGAAAATAATTGTGAGCGAAGAGATTATTTTAGATCAAAAGATAGGCAGAATAAGAGATTTTGAGATTGATTCAAAAGGTAATATTTTTATTATTGTTGATGATGAAGGTTCTTCTTTATGGAAATTATCAAAATAGTTTGACTAAAGATCGAGAAGGGCCTTTGAAAACTCTTTAGCTCTAAAATCAATTAGATCNTCTTTAGCTTCTCCCACNCCTAAGCCCANTATTGGNATATTCAATGTTTCNCCTATTGGGATNAATGCTCCACCCTTAGCAGTTCCATCTAACTTTGTNATAATCAAACCACTGATTTTACANGTTTCATTAAAAACTTGAGCTTGTTTAATTGAGTTNTGNCCAGTATTTNCATCGAGNACAAGNATANTTTCACTTGGAGCATCTGCATCTAATTTTTTTAAAACTCTTNTAATTTTAGANAATTCATCCATNAAATTAGATTTATTATGAAGTCTNCCTGCTGTATCAATTAATAAAATATCTAGNTCCTTTTTTTTTGCCTCCTCATACGAGGAAAATGCTAATGATGCTGGATCAGAGTTTTCAAGTGATGAAAAAAAAACAGAGTTAGTCTTTTCTGACCAAATTTCAAGTTGTTCAACTGCAGCAGCTCTAAATGTGTCTGCAGCTACAATACCTACTTTTTTTTTTAAAAGTGAGAACTTGTGAGCTAGTTTTCCGACAGTTGCAGTTTTACCAACACCNTTAACTCCAACTATTAAGATTACGNAAGGTTTTTTTTTAAAATTAATTTCTTTTTCTAATGGCTCTAGAATACCTATTATTGATTTTGAAATAGATTTTTTTACGGATTCAACACTTGTATCTACAAATTTTGATTTTCTTATTTTTTCGATAATTTTTGCTGATAAAGAAACACCAATATCTGCAGTTATCANTAATTCTTCAAGTTCATCCAAGGTTGAGTCATCAATCTTTTTACTTTTCAAGATGGTCTTAATACCATCTCCAATTTTATTTGATGATTTTGTTAATCCCTTTTTTAAATTTTTAAACCAAGAAAAAACCATTATATAATTTTTGCAATTAAAGACTTTTCGTCAAAACTATTGAATTTNACATCAATTAAATTACCATTCATNTTTTTTATCTGGTTTTTTTTTATACTTGGTATTGATACTTTAAAATAATCATCTGTATAACTTAGATTTGAACCCTCAAATAAAATTGCTTTGATTTGCCCTACTTTTTTCTTCATAAAATCTATTTTTAACTTAGACCCCAAATTTCTCAATTGTTTAGCTCTATTATTTATTATTTTTCTTTCTATTTGAGGCATCTTATTAGCAGGAGTTCCAATCTTTGGAGAAAAAGGGAATATGTGTAGATTGGAAAAACTACATTGTTTTATAANATCATAAGTATTNTCAAAATGNTTATGAGTTTCCGTAGGNAAGCCAACTATTATGTCNGCACCAAAAGTCATNCTTGGCCTTTTCATTTTTATATAGCTACAAAGATCTAATAATTCTTTTCTATTATGACGTCTTTTCATCCTTTTTAAAATCATATCATCTCCAGATTGAACTGAAAGATGTAGGTGGGGCATTATTTTCTTTTCATTAATTATTAAATCTAGAAGATCTTGATCAATTTCCGCTGGATCTATAGAAGACAATCTTAATCTATTTAAATTAGGTAAAATATTTAATAATCTTTTTATAATTTCTCCTAATTTAGGTTTGCCAGGCAAGTCATTACCGTATGAAGTTATATCAACTCCGGTTATAATTATTTCTTGATAACCGGCACTCAAGAACTTTTCAGCTCTTATTACTATTTCACTTAATGGTAAGCTAATAGAATCTCCCCTGCCATAAGGTATAATACAAAATGTACATCTGTGGTCACACCCTTGTTGAATTTGTAATAACGCTCGAGTTTTTTTGCTAAATTTCTTTATTGGTTCAGGAAAAAGATTTGATTTTCTTTTTGCTTCATTGACTAAATCACCTAACTTGTCTTGATAAAAAATCTTTTGAGTCTTAAATTTGTTGTCTACAATTTCGTCTACCTCATTCATTTTCAGAAAAGATTTTGGGTCGATATGTGATGCACAGCCTGTTACAATTATTTTATTTTTTGGATTTTTTTTTTTTGCTTTCCTAATTTCATTTTTTGACTTATGGACAGCATTATTAGTTACAGCACATGTATTAATTACAGTTGTTCTTTTAATTTTATTTTTAAACAAAATATCAGCAATCACTTCTGATTCATAAGAGTTCAGTCTACAACCTAAATTTACAACTAATGATTCATCTTTCATTTTATATTTACCCGTAAATCTTTTAAATTGACTAATCCTTTATAAACCTCCGAAACAGGTCCTGTCATTAATATATGGTTATCACTAAGGAAAGAAATTTCCAANTCCCCTCCTCGCATTCTAATAATTGAGTTTCTATCTGTTAAGTTTTTATTATAGGCAGCAATCAAAGTAGCACATGCACCTGTTCCGCATGCATCTGTGAAACCAGACCCTCGTTCATATACTTGTAACTCAATTAATTTTCTTGATTTTACCATAGCAATATTTACATTNACACCTGCAGGAAAAATTTTCATTTTACTTACTTTAATGCATTCTTCCTTCATATTTATTCTATCAATTTGATCGCAAAAAAAGACTACATGCGGATTACCTAGACTAACTGAGAACCCTTCATTAAGGTTTTTTAATTTAATCCCTAAATTTCGAGTATCCATTGGGTGACTTAAAGGAATTTCATCCCAATTAAATTTGGCAACTCCCATATCCACACTTATCATGCCATTTTTTAATTCTTCAATATCAACTAAACCACCTTTTGTTTCTATTATTANNTTTTTTGTTTTTGATTCTTTTAAAAGAAGTTTTCCAACACATCTTGTGGCATTTCCACAACTTTCTGCCTCTGATCCATCAGAATTAAAAATAAGAATTTGAAAATCTGCTATTCCATCTTCAGAGTTCTTAATCAATACTAACTGATCGCACCCAATTCCTAANNTTCTATTAGATAAGCATTTAATTTCATTGGGTTTTGGTCGAAAATCCAAATCTCTTGAATCAATGATAATGAAATCATTTCCAAGNCCATGCATTTTTACAAAAGATAGGTTTTCCATNTAAATATTTTAAANGATTAAAATTATAAATAACTTTAAGATCTAATATTTTTTTGTTATAAACACAATAACTATTTNAGTCAGTCCACGAGTTTCGTGCACTGGCTTTTTTTGTTTTGNGTAATTTAACTGATTAATTATTTATGTTTGGTTCTTTAAGTGAAAAAATAACTGAGACTTTTAAGAAATTGAAAGGACAAGGTAGGATATCCGAAACATCTCTTAACACCGCTTTAAGGGAAATTAGAATAGCACTACTTGAAGCTGACGTAGCATTATCTACTACAAAAGATTTCATAGAAAACACTAAAAATAAAGCATTGGGGCAAGAAGTTCTTAACAGTGTGACACCAGATCAAATGGTTGTCAAAATTGTTAATGATGAGTTAATTAGAATATTAGGTTCAGAGAGTTATGAAATAAACTTAAAATCTAAACCTCCCGCAATTATCCTAATGGCTGGATTACAAGGATCAGGAAAAACTACTTCATCAGCAAAATTAGCAAAAAAAATATCTGAAAAGTATAAGAAATCAGTTTTGATGGCCTCTCTTGACATATACAGACCTGCAGCTCAAAAACAACTTGAAACACTTGGTGTTCAAAATAAGATAGAAACTCTCACAATACTTCCAAAAGAAAAACCATTAGAAATTGCTTTGAGAGCAAAAAAAAGCGCGGAAACAGAAAACTATGATGTTTTAATTTTAGATTCCGCAGGTAGAAATCATATTGATTCTAAAATGATGAGTGAAATAGCTGAGATTTCAAAGAAAATCCCTCTAGTAGAAACCTTATTAGTGGTAGACTCAATGGCCGGTCAGGATTCAGTAAATACAGCAAAGAGTTTCTCAGAGAAATTAAATATCACTGGAATTATCTTAACCAGAGTTGATGGAGATAGTAGGGGTGGTGCTGCTCTATCGATGAAGTCAGTTACTAATAAACCGATCAAATTTCTTGGAGTTGGTGAAAAAATAGAAGATTTTGAAGAATTTCATCCTGACAGAATAGCAAGTAGAATTCTCGACATGGGTGATGTTGTTTCTTTGGTAGAAAAAGCATCTGCTGAAATTGATGAAGAAGATGCAAAAAAAATACAGAATAAATTTTTAAAAGGGAAGTTTTCTTTATCTGATTATGCAAAACAGTTGGATCAAATAACTAAAATGGGAGGCCTTCAAGGACTTATAAAATACCTTCCAGGAATGGGAAACCTAAAAGACAAGCTTAATGAGTCTTCTGGAAAAGAGAAGATGATTGAAGCTCAGAAAGCCATCATATCTTCAATGACAAAAAAAGAGAGGTTTTTTCCAGATATAATTAAAGCTTCTAGAAAGTTAAGAATTGCAAAAGGTTCTGGTTCTTCAGTTCAAGAAGTCAATAAACTTCTAAAACAATTCAAAAAAATGAGTCAAATGATGAAAAAAATGGGTAAAAATAAAAATATGGAAGCAATAATGAACTCTAACCAATTTGGCGACATTAACTCGTTGTTAAAAAAATAGTTAACATAACAAAGAAAGGAAAACAATCATGGCCGTAGCATTAAGATTATCAAGAGGAGGTTCTAATAAAAGACCTTTTTATAGAATAGTAGCAGCAGATGTAAGAAGTCCCAGAGATGGAAGATATATTGAAAGGCTTGGAACATATAACCCAATGAAGCCAAAGGATCATTCAGAAAGACTGACTGTTAAAAAAGAAAGAATTAAATATTGGTTATCAGTTGGAGCAAAGCCAACAGATAGAGTTGCAAAGTTTCTTGCTGCACAAGGTATGATTGAAAAACCCAAAATATACGAGCAAACTAAGCAAGATAAACCTAGGGCTAAAACATTAGAAAAACTCAAGGCTAAAGAAGAAAAAATGAAAAATGCTGCATCGGCCGCTGCTGAAGCACCCGCGCCTGCT
>NHJI01000042.1 GCA_002169685.1 Rickettsiales bacterium TMED211
TTTTAAGTAATGGTGCGGTCGAGAAGACTCGAACTTCCACAGGATATTATCCTACAACGACCTCAACGTTGCGCGTCTACCAGTTCCGCCACGACCGCTATTTTTTTTCAAATTCAATGACACTTTGGTCTACTTCTAAACTGTCACCTTCTTTACAAAAAATATCTTTAATTATAACATCTTTTTCTGCTTTTATAATATTTTCCATTTTCATAGCTTCTATTACAGCAAGAGATTCGCCTTCTTGCACTTTTTGGCCTTTTGTAACTAAAATTGAAGCTAAAAGTCCAGGCATAGGTGAAAGCAAGAAATTAGAGGTATCTACTTTTTTTCTTGGAATCATCAGTGAATTTAACTCTGCATGTTTATTAGATAATACTATTAATTCAACTTTTGAACTTTCATGTGTTAAAGTATATTTTGGTCCATTTCGACCAACTTCAAAGTAAAATAGTTTATTATCAACTAATGCTGATAACAGTGGAAAACCAATTTTCCAATCGCTCTTAATTTTAAAATACTTTTTATTAAGTAAAACATCATAGCTCTTATTATAATTATTGTAGATTATTTTCGTTTTAATTTTATGGTTTTTCGAAATTACATTCCATTCACTTTCAATCATTCTATTAAACCCTTTAACTTGATTTGAAATAGATGCTGCTCTCAACATATACTTGTAATGAATAAAAGTTGCTATCGCAAAAAATTCGTCAATATTTCTTATTTCTGCTTTTTCAGAATCAAAACCATTTTCATAGTTTTCAGAAATAAAGTTTGTTGAGAAATTACCATTAATAAAATCATCTTTTTGGAAAATATTTGAAAGAAAATCTCTATTTGTTTTTACCCCATCAATTAAATATCTATCCAAAGTATTTGTCATTACTTGAATAGCATCTTTTCTATTTTTTGCATACACAGATAACTTCGAAATCATAGGGTCGTAATACATACTTATTTCCGAACCTTCTACAACTCCAGAATCAATCCTAATATTTTTACTCTTAGGTTCTATATATCTTGTCAGTCTCCCAATTGAAGGTAAAAAATTTCTTGAAGAATCTTCCGCATATATTCTGGATTCAATAGCCCAACCATTAAATGAAACATCATTTTGAGATATTCTCAGTTTTTCTCCAGCTGCAGTTTTAATCATTAATTCAACTAAATCAATTCCTGTGATCAGCTCAGTGACTGGGTGTTCAACCTGTAAACGTGTATTCATTTCTAAAAAATAAAAATTTTTATTTTTATCAACAACAAACTCAACTGTTCCAGCAGAATAATATCCTACAGTTTTCGCTAAAGATATAGCTTGCATAGCCATCTTTTCTCTTAATTGATTGTCAACAAAAACACTTGGTGCTTCTTCAATTACTTTTTGATGCCTTCTTTGTATTGAACATTCTCTCTCACCAAGATGGATAATATTTTGAAACTTATCACCAAAAACTTGTATTTCTATATGTCTTGGTTCCTCAATAAATTTTTCAATAAAAACTCTATCATCACCAAAACTTGATTTAGCTTCATTAATTGCAGAACTAAAATTTTCCTTTAATTCTTTTTCATTAAAAGCTACTCTCATTCCCTTTCCACCGCCGCCTGCTGAAGCTTTTACCATCACAGGGTATCCAATCTTCTTTGATTCGTCTAATGCATTTTCAATCGAACTAATAATTTCTAATCCGCCAGGCACAACGGATACTCCTGACTCGAAAGCAACTTTTTTAGATTCAATTTTATCGCCCATAATTGATATAGCTTTGCTAGGGGGACCTATAAATACCTTACCTACTTTATTTACTTCTTCACTAAATTTTACATTTTCAGATAAAAAACCATAACCAGGATGAACTGCGTCAGCATCAGATGTTTTTAACGCCTCTATAATTTTTTTTATATCTAAATAACTTTCAGCTGATGAAGACCCACCAATATTAATGAATTCATCTGCTTTCAGTACATGTGGTGAATCAAGATCTATATCAGAACACACGGCTACCGTTTTTATTCCTAATTTTTTTGCTGTTTTAATTATTCTACAGGCTATTTCACCTCTATTAGCGATAAGTATTTTTGAAAACATAATCTATTTTACCTAAAGTGGAATATTGTCATGTTTTTTCCAGGGGTTTTGAAGCCTTTTATTTTTTAACATCACTAGTGATCTACATATTCTTTTTCTTGTAGTATGAGGAATAATCACATCGTCAATAAAACCTCTGCTTCCTGCAATAAATGGATTAGCAAATCTTTCTTTGTATTCATTTGTTTTTTTATCAATCTTATTTTCATCTCCTAACTCCCCTCTAAATATTATTTCAACTGCACCTTTAGCCCCCATAACAGCTATTTCTGCGTTAGGCCAAGCATAATTAACGTCACCTCTAAGATGTTTGGAACTCATGACGTCGTAGGCTCCACCATATGCTTTTCTGGTTATAATTGTAATTTTTGGAACCGTNGCTTCAGCAAATGCAAATAATAGTTTTGCTCCATGTTTTATAATTCCATTGTACTCTTGTGATGTNCCAGGTAAAAAACCAGGAACATCNACAAAAGTNATGATTGGTATATTAAANCANTCACAAAACCTNACAAATCTCGCTGCTTTTCTTGCTGAGTTATTATCTAGACATCCAGCAAGGACCATTGGTTGATTTGCGACTATTCCTACTGGCGAACCTGTCATTCTAGCAAAACCAGTTAAAATATTTCCAGCATANTCTGGTTGAAGTTCGAAGAAATCTCTATCATCTACTACTTTGGTTATCANTTCTTTCATATCATAAGGTTTNTTGGGATTATTTGGAACTAAACTATCTAATGATGTTTCAATTCTNTCTGCAGCGTCTTCAGAAACTCTTGTTGGAGGNNTTTCTTTNTTNGAGGANGGTAAAAANCCCATAAATCTCCTTAATTGAAATANNGCTTCTATATCNTTTTCAAATGCTAAATCTGCAACTCCAGATTTCTTNGTATGTGTTGATGCTCCNCCTANTTCNTCGTGACTGACTTCCTCATGAGTTACAGTTTTNACNACGTCNGGNCCNGTAACAAACATATANGAAGTANCNTTTACCATGAANATGAAGTCTGTCATTGCTGGNCTATAAACTGCNCCNCCNGCNCANGGACCCATAATAACTGAAATNTGTGGAATAACNCCCGATGATAATACATTTCTTTGAAANACCTCAGCATATCCTGCTAATGACGCCACACCCTCTTGAATNCTGGCTCCTCCNGAATCATTTANNCCTATAACNGGAGCACCAACTTGTAATGCTTTATCCATAATTTTACAAATTTTTTCTGCGTGTGACTCAGATAATGATCCACCAAANACNGTAAANTCTTGGCTAAAAACAAAAGTTANNTTTCCATTTATAGTACCATANCCTGTNACAACTCCATCTCCTGGNATTTTCTGTTTATCCATTTCAAATTCAGAGCANCTATGTTCAACAAACATATCCCATTCTTCAAAAGTNCCTGGATCTAGNAGAACTTCNATTCTCTCTCTAGCAGTCAACTTNCCTTTTTTATGTTGACTATCTCTTCTTTTCTTGCCTCCTCCATCGATNGCAAGTTCNCGTTTANGNTTNAGTTTNTTTAAAATTTCATGCATATCTATATTCTATTTAAAATAAGAATTAATTATATCCTTATTATTANAAAGTTTTTAAAAAAATTGAAAAATTTTTTAAAGTTAATAAGAAATTCTTNTTATNTAATTCTTGTTCTTTTGTTAAACCCCATTTACTNTTTTGATAATGACTTTCAAGGTTAGTTAAATTCTCTAATTTTTTTATTCCATATTTTTTTANCATAAAATAGTAACTCAAGATAATAGAATTAGTCANTTTTGTTATTTTATATAATAAAGTCAATGAAAAGCAATCAAATGAACTAAAATTTTTTTTTAAAATATTATTATTTAATTTTTTTTGAGAGCCTAAAGTTCCATGTATAATTTCTAGTTGAATCGAAAACACTTTAGAGAAAGAAANAATATAATAATTATAATTTTTATCCATTAAGANTTTCAAGACATTGTCATTTTCAGGTCTATATAAAATACTATCAAAATTAATACTTTCGATTAAATAATTAATAATGTCATTTTTATCTTTAGAGTTTAAACTAACTGCAAAAAATGCTAATGAAGTTAATGGAAGCTTCTTTAAATCTAAATACCCAAGAGCCTTAATTTCGTCTACTATTTTCGTAGCCATATTTTCCGATTTTGCATATAAATAACATCTATTTTCTATAAATAGATTCTTCTGATTTTTCAGAATTAAGTACTTATTATCTTCTTTTTTAAAATCAAACATTTTTATTGCTTAGAATCTAAAAAGCTATTTATATTAAAATTACTTATATCAAAACCCAACTTAGTAAAATTTTCTATCNTTTTTATATTTGGGAGAATCTTAAATTCTAGTTTTTTTTTATCACTTCTATAAAATGATAAATAAAATGCGTGCAGATTTAATTTATTCTTTAAAAGAAAATTATTCGTAATATTATTATTAACGTAGTATTTATCATCCCCAACTATTGGGTTTCCTAATTTATATAATTGTTTACGTAGTTGGTGTTTTCTTCCAGTTATTGGGTTTAAAGCAACAATAGAGTATTTAGATTTAACATGAATTACTTTATAATACGTCTTTGAATCTAATAGTTTATCCTTTTCGTCTAAAGGAAAATCTATCATTCCTAAATTTTCTTTTAATTTTCCAAAAACTATTGCTATGTAAATTTTTGAAATTTTTTTATTTCTGAAGAGTTCTGTAGCAAATTTTGCAGATTCTAAAGTTCTTGCAATTAACAAGACGCCAGATGTATCTTTATCAATTCTATGTACTAATTTTGGTCTTTCATCATAATCAAACCTGAGCGCATCTAATAAAAGATCAACATTAATTTTAACATTAGTCCCACCTTGAACTGAAAGTCCAGAGGGTTTATTTAAAACAATAAATTCATTATCTTTATAAATAACTAATTCTAATGCTCTTCTTTTTGAATGATTTGATAAATTAACTTCTACTTTTTCTGCTTTCTCACATCTCAAAGCTTTTGGGATTTTAATTTGGTCATTTTCTTTCAAAATATGACTAATTTTAATTCTTGAACCGTTTATCCTAATAACGCCTTTACGTATTAGTTTACAAATTAAAACATATGAAATATCTGGAAAAGTCTTTTTAAACCAATAACTTACTTTTGTATTATTGAAACTTTCCTTTACAGTCTCATTAAAACAATCATTGAGTGTCATAAGTTATTTATTATTTTTTACTTTCTTCGCTTTTATCTTTTGAACTATCTTTAACAGCTTTTTCTTTTGTGAGTTTTGATTTTATTTTTTTATCATCAGCTTTATCTTCAACTTTTTTTTCATCGACAACCTTTGAAGAATCTTGTTCTTTTAATTTATTTCTTTCTTTATCTACCAAGCCTTTAGCATTTATATCTCTTTCTACAAACTCAATAATTGCCATTGGTGCTGAATCACCATATCTAAAACCCGCCTTTAAAACTCTTGTATAACCACCATTTCTTTTAATATATCTCTTTGACAATATGTTAAAAACCTTATTAACACTTTCATTACTTCGTAACAATGAAAATACTTTCCTTTTAGAATGAAGATTATCATTTTTTCCTAATGTAATGATTTTTTCAACAATTGANCTAAGATCTTTTGCCTTTGGCAGAGTAGTTTTAATCTGCTCATTAATTATTAATGANTTAGAAAGATTTTTAAAAAGTGCCTTTCTATGACTTGAAGTTCTATTNAGCTTTCTACCTGATATCGAATGTCTCATAATNTAAACNAATTTTAATATGGTTCTTCTAATTTTCTTCTNATTTCTTCAATNTTTTCNGGAGGCCAGCCCTCAATTTTCATNCCAAGTTCTAANTTCATAGTAGTTAGAACTTCTTTTATTTCGTTCAAGGATTTTCTTCCGAAATTAGGGGTTCTCAGCATTTCAGATTCAGATTTTTGTACTAAATCTCCAATATAAACTATTTCGTCATTTTTCAAACAATTTGCAGATCTAACTGACAATTCTAGCTCCTCAACTTTTCTTAAAAGATTTATATTTAAGCTAGACTCTTCTGGAACTACGACCTCTACTTCATCTACAGGTTCTTCAAAATTTATAAAAAGTTTCAATTGTTCGTCCATAATTCTTGCAGCATAAGCAACTGAATCTTCAGGTACAACTGATCCATTTGTTTCAATATTCATTATCAACTTATCATAATCTGTTACTTGTCCAACTCTGGAATTTTCCACTTTAAATGAAACTCTTTTAACTGGAGAAAAAAAGGAATCTATCGGTATTTCTCCTAACACAGATTCTTCTTTTGCGTTCATGCTAGCAGGAACAAAACCTTTACCTGCTTCAACGTTCATGACAATCTTAATACTTGCTTTTGAATCTAAAGTACAAATATGTAAATCTTCATTTAATACTTCTACATGAGCACCACAATCAATATCACCGGCCTTAATCTCTTTAGGTCCAGTTACTTTTAAATTAATTCTCGTACTCTCAACATCATTAAGTTTTAAAGCTAGTTGCTTAATATTTAAAATTATTTCTGTAACGTCTTCTATCACTCCAGGAATAGAAGAAAATTCATGAGTTACACCTTCTATATTTATAGAAGTAACTGCAGCACCTCTTATTGAAGACAACAAAACTCTTCTCAACAAAGTACCTAAAGTTTGCCCGTAACCACTTTCTAATGGTTCAGCTACCAATTCAGCTTTTGTATCTTGATTTTTACCCTTAGTGAAGCTAATTTTATTAGGTTTTATTAATTCTTTCCAGTTTTTATTAATCACTTATAATTTTCCTTTAGTTAATTATTAAACTCTTCTTCTCTTAGGTGGTCTACATCCATTATGAGGTATCGGCGTTACATCCTTTATAATTGTTATATTTAACCCTGCTGATCCTAATGCTCGAATTGCAGATTCTCTTCCAGATCCAGGACCTTTAATTATCACTTCTAAATACTTCATCCCATGTTCCATAGCTTTTTTTGCTGCTTCTTCCGCAGCTAATTGTGCGGCGAAAGGAGTTGATTTTCTTGAACCTTTAAAACCTTTATTTCCAGATGAAGACCAAGATATCGTATTACCTGATGTATCTGTTATCGTAATTATAGTGTTATTGAATGTTGAATTGATATAAGCAACACCTGTAGGTACATTTTTTTTAACTTTTTTTTTTCGTTTTTAAATTCTTTGTTACCATGATTAATTAGCTTTTTTCTTTCCTGCGATTGCAACAGCTTTTCCTTTTCTAGTCCTTGCATTAGTATGGGTTCTTTGCCCTCTAACAGGTAGTTTATTTCTATGCCTAAGTCCCCTATAACAACCAAGATCAGTTAAACGTTTAATGTTGTTAGAAACTTCTCTTCGAAGGTCACCTTCCACAGTATAGTTAGCATCTATATACTCTCTAATTTTAATGATTTCTGACTCAACTAATTCGTTGACACGCTTTCCACCATCAACGTTAGTTATTTTACAAATATTTTTTGAGAAATTTGATCCAATACCAAAAATATACGTCAAAGCTACTTCTAACTTTTTATTTGAGGGTATATTTACTCCTGCGATTCTAGCCAATTAAAACTCCAGTTTGACAGATAAATAAAGGTGGATTATATTTTTTTTTACCGTCAAGTCAATATTGTTATATTTTATTTTAATATATTACTAATTTCTTCACTAACATCTTTAATACTTAACATTCCATTAATTTTTATTAACTTATTTTTTTTTTCATAATAATCAATTATCGGAAGCGTCATTTCTTTATAAACAGCAACTCTTTTGAGCAGAGTATCAACATTATCATCACTTCTTTTTTCATCATCTTTTGATTCAGATAATCTTTTTTTTATTCTGTTTTCTAAGATTTCAATTTCAACATCAAGAAGAATAACATGGTCTATAACCATAGATTCTTTTTTAAAAGCAACTTCTAATGCTTCAGCTTGTACCAAGTTTCTTGGAAAACCGTCGAATATAATACTTTTTTTTGAATTTACTTTCATTGAATTCAATATCATATCTATCACCATTTTATCAGGAACTAATTCACCCTTTTCCATTAGAACTTTAATACTTTCTCCCTCTTCAGAACCAGATGAAACAGTTTCTCTGAGCAAGTCACCGGTAGAAATTTGATGAAATCCAATTTGATCAACTAAATGCTTCGACTGCGTTCCTTTACCAGAACCTGGTGGACCTAGTAAAATAATATTTGTCATCTCTTTTTATTTCTTAAATTTGATTTCTTCATTAAACCCTCGTATTGATGTGCTAAAAGATAAGATTGTATTTGTGTAACTGTATCCATAGTAACGCTCACAACGATCAAAAGACTAGTCCCACCAAAATAAAAAGGGACCTTGTATTTTGAAATCAACAGTTCTGGCAATAAACACACAGCAGAAAGATATATAGCTCCAACCACTGTCAACCTAGTTAAAACATAATCAAGATAATTTGCTGTATTCTCTCCAGGTCTAATTCCAGGTATAAAACCACCATATTTTTTTAAATTATCAGCAGTTTCCTTAGGATTGAAGACTATTGCTGTATAAAAGAAAGCAAAGAATGCTATCATTGAAATATACAATGATAAATAAACTGGGTGACCTCTACTCAACATAACACTCAAAAAGTTCAACCATTCAGGTCCAGACCCAGAATTGAAGCTGACAAAAGTAACTGGCAATAATAATAGAGAGCTTGCAAAAATTGGAGGAATCACCCCCGCTGTATTTATCTTTAAAGGTAAATGACTTGAATCAGC
>NHJI01000043.1 GCA_002169685.1 Rickettsiales bacterium TMED211
TGCGCACCTACAGCTGGAAAAATACCAAAGTTTATAATCCCAGCTGCAAAAGCAACAATTCCAGTAAAAATTCGGAATCTGCGGCTATAACGTTTCTCAAAAAATTGTGCTAGCGTTAAACACCTTGTAGACCGAAATCTATAAATTACCCAACCAGACATGGTTAGCATAAGTATAATTATTCCTTGACTTAGGCCCCACCAAGCTAAGCTAAATCCAGCCACGTAACCCATTTCTAAAAACATCACAACAGAAATAGCACCCAATCCTGCTATCCCACTAGAGACAGCTATAAGATATCTTCCTGCTGTTCTTCCAGCCGAAAGAAAATCGGTAACACTTTTCATTAATCCTTTGGAAAGATTTACGGAAAAAATCATTCCCGCTAGGACAATAAATACAATTATCCAGTCAACAAAAATCATTTAATTATAATTATTTTAATAAGTGCTCTTACTTTGAAAAAGTAATTATTGTGAAATGCATAAATACATAAAATTTNTGAGAGNAAATCATACTATACAAANACGATGAGTAACTTCATCCCAATGATAAACGCCAATTCTGCTCCATAAGTTATGCGAAAGACTTGCAGAAAATCTAAGATGCTTAGGTATTGAAATCTAGATTTTTATTGTACCCAAACTTTCCCGTCTTTTCGAATGATTACCAAACTTGAATTCCAAGATATGGAAGCCTCCCAGCCGGAAGGAGTTAAAATAATTTCTGGAGGCCAAGGAACACCCTCAACAGGTTTATCCATTAAGTTCAGTGCTTTTAGAGAGCTTGTATATCTGGTATGTCGAAAATAGTGATTCCTCTGACGNTAATATACTTGTCGTAAAGACCATTTTATCTGATCAATGTCACTTTTATTAAACTGAACTTTAGTTCTTCCTGCAGCTTTTTCCGAAAATTGAACCAGACCCCAAAAATGTGGCATATGCATATATATTAAACCCTGAGGAGACCACACCCAATTAAACTCCGGTGTGTCTTTTTTTACATATTTTCCATCTTTTATTTCAGTATCCCAGTGAACCCTTGAGAAATTCACTTTCCATTGATCTCCATCTTTTGGTGGNTTATTAGATCTAAAGTTGCTAATAAAAGCTTTCCAAGGGATTGCAATTTCAACACCCCAGCCTTTATCTCTATCACTTGGGTCATTAATTGTGCCATCAATATGAACCTTTGTAATTAGACCAGGAATATCCCAAGAATCAATAACTACTTTATCCCCATCATGATAAGGCTTTAAAATGAGGAGGTCCCATTCCGTTTCAAATGCATTTACCTCTAGCTCATAATAATTGTGTGTATCACCATCAGGATCCAAAAATATCTCAAAATCATTGTCCTTAAAAATTACCGCATCCCTAGCAGTAATTGTTGCCCAGACATGAGGTTCTTCCATATAGGCATAAAAATAAAAATAATTATCATCCCATGTCATTTTTGCTTTTGTGTCAAAATATGGATTTGGCTTAAGAGGTCCTTCAATATCAACAAAAGATTCGGTCCATTCAACCTTTGACCAGCCTAAATCATTCATTTTCCCATCAATCAGTATCGGAACATCAGTTTTATAACAAACATAACTTCTAGGGCTATACTCAATCTTTGCCTCTGGAAATTCACTACCCCAGAAACCTTGACCGAATAAGGAAGATAAAAAAATAAAATAAATTAAATATGCTTGTTTTTGAATCATGCTTACTCCTAATTACTTTTTGATATTAAGCAGCTAAACCTTCCTTCCTTAGAACATCTTGGACTAGTTCAGACATTACCTCATATCCTTTTTTATTTAGGTGGACACCATCCGTAGTATATTCTTTTTTGAGTCCGCGGTTTTCGCCTACCGTAAAAGAATAATAATCAATATAAATCATGCTATGTTTTTGGGAGAATGATTTTAATTGTTGATTTATTTTTAAAATCATCTCGGGGACCTCTTTTACATGATCTGCCCAAGGATATTTATCAACAGGTAATATTGATGATAATACTACTTTTATATTGTGACTCATCGAAAGTTCAGCCATGGAAAAAATATTATTGGTAATCATATCTAGATTTGATGGACCTGTATTCCCTGCTATATCATTGGTTCCCGCAAGTATAAACACAATAGCAGGATTTAAATTGATTACATCTTGTTTAAACCTAAGCAACATTTGAGGAGTAGTCTGGCCACCTATTCCTCTATTTATATAATCATTAGATTGAAAAAAATCTGGATAAAGCCTTCCCCATTCTTCCGTAATAGAATCTCCCATAAAAAGGATTCTACCATTGTTCTCGGATACCTGACCTAACTGCTCATTCTTTTCCCAATAATAACATAGATTTGCCCAATCCAAATTTTGATCTTTTGACGAAGCATCTTTTAATTGATTTAAAAAGTCCACCTACTACTCCGTATCTAATTACCTATATCCATAGCGGTATTTAAACTAAAATCATATTTGGAATCAATACTATTATCCAAGGGCGTAAAATAGATGGTGACCGTTTCACCTAATCCTAAATCAAAATAGTTATCACTAAAAACACCATCTGCATTATTACAAGTAATGTAAAGTTGATAAATAAAAGTTGAGGCTTGAATTTGGATAGATATTCTTTCACCAAAGTCTTTAGTCACATAATTGAAATTAGAATCTGGAAGGTTTAAATCTTTTGGAGGAACAAAAAAATATTTATTTTTACAAACTACTTTTCTGCCTTCATTTATCTCAGCATGAATAAAAAGATTTGAAAGGGTTTGATCCTTTAGATATTTCTTTTTTTGGATGTTATATACAACATTAGAGGAAAACTCTGCAATTGTATAATCAATTTTTTTTTCATGAATAATAGAACCATTAAATGTTGACAATTGAAACTTTACACGTGACTGCACTGTTCTATGTTGATCATTAACAACGCTAATGTGGATATGCTCCCCCTCTTCATGTACAACTATTATAATTTCGTTAAAAAATCTTTTTGCATGATAATGAAGTGCTTTCCAATTCCCAAAATAATCTACACTTGACCAACTAATTGCAGGCCAGCAATCATTAAACTGCCAATATAATGTTCCCATACAAAAGGGCATACTTCTTCTATGAGTTTCTACTGCTTTTTTAATAGCAAATGCCTGCATAANTTGGCTTAATACTACAATAGCTTGAAAATCTTTTTGCGGTGGAAAATAATCCTCTATGTATTTGACTAAATTTCCGGTACCTAAGGAAGCTTTCTGTCTTTCCTTCATAACTTTTGAGTTGATATCTAAGTCTTCTTCTTCCGCAAATTTCATAATCGTTCCCATTTCTGGAAAGGACTGCATCCCATACTCTGAAAGAAATCTGCCTATATTTTCTTCAAATGCATCGAAACCATCTCCACCATGCCAGACACCCCAATAATGATTATCTCCACTTCCATATATTTGATCGGATTCTGGAGGTGCAAGACTGTGCCCTGGTGAACTAGGCCAATACAATCTCCCTGGATCTAGTTTTTTACATACATTCGGTAAAAGATCATGGAAAATTTTCTTATAATCATCCCAAACAGATGAGGGNAATTCTTCTTTCCACCCCCAACTAAGCCAGCCAGAAGCAATCTCATTATTTCCACACCAAAGAATAATCGAGGGGTGACTTTTAAGTCTTTTTACCTGATATTCTGCTTCACGCTCTACAGATGCTAAAAACTCCTGATGAGCAGGATACATTGAACAAGCAAACATAAAATCTTGCCAAACCATAATTCCCATCTCATCGCACAATTCATAAAAGATGTCAGGCTCATATATTCCGCCGCCCCAAATTCGTAAAGTATTCATGTTTGCATCTCGAGCGGTGGCAATTAACCTTTTATAATCATCTGGCTGAATTCTTGTGGTAAAGGAATCTGCTGGAATCCAATTTGCACCTTTAGAAAATATCGGTTTCCCATTGATATAAATTTCAAATGATTTTCCCTTTTCATCTCTTTCTCTTTTAATGGAAACATCACGAATACCTATTCTTTTTAAGAACTGAACGTGATTGGTATTTGATTCTATAGATAAACGAAACGTATATAAAGGCTGATCCCCATGGCCTGAAGGCCACCAGAGATCAGGATCACTTATAGAAAAATCCTCTCTAAAAAAATTCCCCCCCTTCTTTAGCCGAATAGGAATTTTTAGCAAAGTGTCTGATTTTGGCTCTTCAATTAAAATAATCGCATTTTCACTGATTTCAGAAAAAACTTCTAGCTCCATAGCTAATTGGGCCGAATTGGGTGTCACCGTTGTATTTACTATCGATGAATATTCGACATACCAAGAATCCCACCCGCTTAGGCATACCCTCCTCCATATTCCTGAAGTAACAAAACAAGGTCCCCAATCCCATCCATAATGATATGGTGCTTTCCTGGTGTATGGGCTAGTTTTTCCAGCTTGATCATTATCGGCTGGAAGCAGATAATTTAATTTGCCCATTTGGTCGGATACTTCTTCAATTGGAGAGCGGAAACATATTTTAAGTTCATTCTTCCCATCTTTTAACAAGTTAGAAATTCCAGCCTTCCAGGGATGAAACATATTGTTTGAAGAAAGAATTTTTTCTTCATTTAAAAATATATCTGCATATGTATCGATTCCTTCAAAATAAATAACTTGATTTTTTTTATTTAAAATTCCTTCTTCAAGCATAAAATCGCACCGATAAGTCCAATTTTTCTCCCCTATCCATTGCAATTTTTTTTCATTATCACGTTTAAAAGGATTTGGTATTAATTGGTTTTGAAACAGATCCAGGTGAATACAGCCAGGAATGATTGCATCATACCATTTATCCTCANCCTCATTCNTAAATTGCCAATTTTGATCTAAGAATTGAACATTTTTTTTATTCATTATTTCACCGTAATCATTTTAAATCTTTTACTGCAAANTTTTTTCACCCAAAAAATAATTAGTGTAACACAACTAATGTCATTTAATGAGAATTTGGTATTAACTAGTTTTGAAACAAATCCAAAAGAGTNTTCTTAAGAATGACTGCATNATACCAAATATTCTCANCCTCATTCATAANTTGTTAATTTTACCTTAACCATATTAAAAATTTTCACGCAAATTTTTTTCACCCAAAAAAACAGTTGGTTTAAGGCGACTAATTTGATTAAAATATACTTATCGTTAACGTTAATTACCTCAGTTAAAAGCTAACTTTGGTGAAAACAATCTTAAGGAGAAAAATATGATAAAAACGATATTAAGTGGAGCAATTATTCTATTCTCGCTATCATCATCTGTTTTTGCAGATGACCATGTAATGATGGTTGAATGGGATGGTACTCCAGGATATTTAGAATCCACCATTATGGCAGATACAACTGCAACAGGTGAGCAAGCTCATGATATATATATGTTAGAAGCTAACAAAGTATATCTTCAGCTTTCTGAATTAAACCTGAATTCTAGTTGTGCTATTGTTGGTGCAGATTATGCTGATGGAGAACATCCTGCNACCATACAGCCTATAGCTGGCGCAGAAGGTACTTCACAGTTTACCGGTTGGCCAAACGCAAATATTAAAACNTATGGGATGAATCAAACATATCACTTTGAAAACTTACTTTTCAATGGTGTCTTTGCTGATGAATCTGGTGCTATGTTTGGAGTATTGTGTACTTATGGTGAAGGTAATACTATTATGGTNAACAATGTTACTTCAGTCCATAACTCAGTCATCACNTATTTTAATTTTGGNCTTGCTGAGCGATGGCATTTAACNAACAANACTGCTGTNCAGTATACNTCNTANCCTGGNGGNATGTANTTNGGTGGCTTCTTTTGGGGAGGNGGTGCNTGGGGTGGAACACTCAAAGAANTNCTCATTCAAAACAATACNATTGAAGGTGCNCANGGNGAAGGNATGGTNTTNTGGGATAACACCATTCTTAANGGCTANAATGATGCNAGAATCGATCANAATACATTTGTNAANATNATCAANTGGCCAAAGTTTTACAGAGGTGGAAACAACTCNCATTGGACNAANAATTTNATGGTTAACATGATTGCAGGTCCACANACACATAANTCTCATGGTCAAGGACCNAGCTTAAANCCANCTGGTGGACTTGGTTACATGGGTACTATGTCTCAAGGTGANTGTTCTGATAGCNTGTTGTTAGCTTTGGGNAGATGCTGGGATAACAANAACCGTGAAATTCATTANAATAATAATGTATGGCACGTTACTCCTGAAATGCATGATCTNCANAATAATTTTGCTCCATGGTGTTGGGATGTTACTGACACAAATGATGTCGTAACTACNTTCTGTGATACNATGCTTGGTGGACTTGAGTCAACCTATAGTTANGAACAAGCTAGATGGATGGATGATTCNACTGCTGCNCAAGNNGTNAANGGTGTAACTGAAGANAANAANGTNGAAGCTCCNAANCTTGGNNTTAANTTNGANGCTGTTTACACTACTACTCANATNACTAGAACNATTGATTGGTTAGATAATAANGTNCATGANACACATACTGCTAATGTTGGATGGAATCATCAAGCTGANGGTAACGATATTGTAGTAGAATGGCCACTTCCAATGGATTTTAGTTACAGTGCTTCNTCTGTNGCTTACACGCATGCAGAAAATGGAATGCCTGCTGGTGATNTGAATCATTTTCCAGANAANTTAGCAGAGTGGCAATTATTATCAACTGATAATAATGATAGNCAAGTTTCTGCTAANACATTNAGTTTNAACCAAAACTATCCAAACCCATTCAACCCAACAACAGAAATCAGCTTTACCTTAGATAATGTNTCTAATGTAANTCTAACTGTTTTCAACATGTTAGGTCAGGTTGTAAAAGTNCTAGANAATGCNTCNTTGAATGCAGGNATNCACTCTTANAANTGGGACGGTAGCGATCAGTTAGGTCANTCAGTTTCTACAGGTGTNTATCTNTANACTTTAACTGATGGAANCAATTCAATTACTAAGAAAATGGCCTTAATGAAGTAGGACATTTTATTTTTTGAAGTAATTATATTAGAGGGGGTAGCTTTTTGTTACCCCCTTTTGATTTATATAATTGTAAAAAAATGATGCACATATTTAAAATAAATTCAATAGTTTTTCTTTCGTTTTTTATAATTCAATGCTCTAGCAAAAATAAACCCGTCATGAAAGAATTTGATGAAAATTACTTTGTGTCTGGAAAGCTAGACCCTTGCGATTGTAATACTAAATCGGTTGATTTGATGAATCGTACCATAAAAACTCGTAAATCATTCTCAAATGTCCAAGAATTAAAGTCAAATCAGAAAGCAAAAAAGCATATAACTAAAATAGCTAAAGTATATGTAAAGCTAGCTGAAAAATGCTTTGAAAAAAATGCAACAAAATTATTTATTCCAAGTGATTGCAATAATGTAAAGTACTTGGAAGAAAAACAAGAAGAATTATTTAGTCTTGGAATTAGACTAAATCAAGGAGCGAAGGTTTGGAAATGAAGAAAGCAATTATTGTTACATTTAGTTTTTTATCGGTTTTATTTGCTCAGTCGATGACGATTGAAGGAATAGTAAAAGACAAAAAAACCCAGAAAAATTTAATCGGTGCAAACGTGTTTATCGTTGGCACTAGTATTGGAACTTCTACAGATGCAGATGGAAAATATAAATTGAAAAAAGTAAAACCAGGCTCCTACAAAGTGAAGGCTTCTTACATTGGATATCAAGCTGTAGAAGTAGACATCGAATTAACTTCTACCAAGAATATTACCCAAGATTTTGAATTGAGTTACGTTTCTTTACAGGGGGAAGCCATAGAGGTCACCGCTCAAGCTAGAGGTCAGATTGATGCGATCAATGAGCAAATCAAAGCAAAGTCTATTAAAAATATTGTTTCTTCGGATAGGATACAAGAGCTACCAGACGCGAACGCTGCAGAAACCGTAGCAAGAATTCCCGGGGTCTCCATACGCAGAGAAGGTGGTGAAGGAAATAAGGTAATCATCCGCGGTCTTTCCCCAAAATACAACAAGATTACGGTCGATGGTACGAACCTGGCTTCTACTGATCCAGATAATCGAAGTACAGACCTGAGTATGATCTCCCAATACATGCTAGAAGGAATTGAGGTTACAAAAGCAGGGACACCAGATCAAGAAGGAGACGTATTAGGTGGAACCGTAAATTTTAAACTAAAGAAAGCTCCATCCGGACTGCATGGTAATTTTGTAACTCAAGGAATGCAGAATGGATTGCAAGAGACCAACAATGATTACAAGCTTGTAGGGAGTATCAGCAATCGTTTTTTCAATGATCGATTGGGCGCATTGGTTAGTTTGGATACGGAAAAAAGAAACNGAAGTTCTCACAACCTCCGATCTTCGTATGAAAATTCCCCTGCAGAATTAGACTCCATAAACCCACTACAGTTGAATTCTCTAGTTTTGTCNGATAATCATAGAATCAATAATCGATTTAATACCTTATTTGTTTTGGACTATTCAATTCCAAAAATGAATATATCCTACAGCGGNTTGCAGAGTTCCATCGATAAAGATGTAAATNTATATGAAAATCAATATGGTTTNTCCGGGGATGATCAACGAAACTATAATTCTGGCCAAACACCCAACAGTATTGGTGTGAGTACGGAGACCTGGAAGTTAGATCGCGAAATTCTTCCTAATCTCAANCTAGATATGGGCTATAGCTTTTCTAAATCGGTAAATGGCGACACATCAAAGATTTATCAATTTAGAGAACGATATGCGTATACAGAAAATGTGATGAACAAGAGCTTATTTGGGATCCAGGACTTTACCGTGAACGACACGGCGGGAACCTGGTTTGATAACTATAATTACTATGAACGAGCTACCACTGAAAAAGAACGGTCATTCAATGCAAATTTAGCTTATGACTTTACCCTGAATAGCCAGTTATCCGGGAAGCTAAAAATGGGTTTTAAAGTCCGAAATAAAAGCAGAGAGTTCGATTACGATTTTGAATATTGCACCTTCACATATGTAGGACAAAATGAAAAGCGGGACTCTACCTACCAGCATTTTGAGTGGTTAAACAACATACCTCTCGGTACTATATATCCAACTTATAGACCTTTTATGGATAAGGAGTATAGCGATGCAGGTTTTTTAGATGGCGACTACCGCATGGGTCCCTTTGCGGATCTAGATAAAATGAATCAGATTTTCTCATTCTTCCGTCAAAATTATACCTATGATCCCTATCATGAAAATATTTTCCATCACTATCACAAGACAGAATCTATGATTTATGATTACAGTGGCACGGAAAATTACAATGCATCCTATGTCATGTCGGATCTCAATATTGGTTCAAAATTGAACATCGTTACCGGGGTGCGCTTTGAAAAGAACCAAACAAAGTATACTTCATACCATGGAATGCAAACCACGCTGCCTCATTACAACTCTATGGGATCCGATACTGTTTTTTCCTACACTCGAGACAACTCTTATTCCTTGCCTTCTCTTTTTGTAAAATATGATGTAACCGACTGGCTTTCCCTACGATATGCAGGCACCAAAACGTTAACCAGACCCGATTACGCCGATATCATTCCTCTTTATAATATCTCTGGAGGGAGTGGTACTGTAACGTATCGAAATCCATTCTTAGAACCTGGAGTATCTCAGAATAGGGATTATGTGGCAACCTTTTATGAAAATCGTTTGGGGCTCTTAAGTTTTAGCTTTTTTACCAAGGAGATTAAAGATCTGATCTATAGTAGTGGNAGAAGGTTTATCACAGATCCCTCTTTGTATGCTTTACCTAGCTATGCAGAAAAGTATCAGATCATTGACTACAAAACCAATAACCCTTATGAGGTTCTGCTAAACGGATTTGAAATCGATTATCAAACACGATTCTGGTATTTACCTAATTTATTGAGAGGATTGGTTTTTAATGCAAACTATACCCGAACAGACTCAGAAGTGAAATATCCACGGACAATTATTGAACAAGAGATCATTTTTGATCCCTCCTTCCAGGTGATTACCAGCAACGTTGATAGCTTTTACGTGGATAGACTACTGGACCAACCAAAAGATATTATAAACCTTTCTCTAGGATATGATTACAAAGGTTTTTCTGGAAGACTGTCTATGATGTATATATCTGACGTGTTTAAAACCACCAACTTTTGGCCAGAACTTCGAGAGTCCACCGATGCTTACGAGAGGTATGACCTCTCTTTAAAACAAAAACTTCCCGTCAAAGGATTGGAATTATTTCTAAATATCAGCAACCTAAATGAAGCAATAGACGTCAATCGTCTCAGAGGATTTAACCGTGCAGATCCCGATTTTACTACAGAAATTTATGATGAAATTACATCGAGTTCTCTAGAAGCTTCTGCAGGTGAGCGTCTGGATATGGTGCCTCGAGATGCTCGTGCAAAAAGTTTAGAACAACATTATGGGAAAACTATCGACTTAGGATTTAGGTTCTCTTTTTAATTTCTTATAAACTATTTCATCAATGGTAGTTACTTCTTTTTTCAATNGAATATGTGCATCTTAAAAAAGTTAATCTACCTTTTTTTGGTCTACCCACTAATAGGTGAGAATAGTTATCCATCTTTATTATCATTTCATAATAATATTCGGAATGAGATTATTATTACTGTTGAAACTCAGGCCCATTTGGACTTTGGTCTTTCTTATCCCGTTACATACGAGCTTAACCTTCCCTCTAATTCACAAAATTTAAATGCNTCTAGAAAATATCAAGACTCCCAAACTTGGAGTCTAATTGANAAAAAAACNTCAGATGATTTTTTTAATGGAATTGAGGCTGCTCGATTTGATTATGATGGAAATAAGGCATATATATCTGTACAATTTTCTTCCCTATCAGATACTATATTTATCAAACTAGAGGATAATGACGGAAATATTGTTAGCTCATCTATTGAAAAAATTTGTGAATACTATGATAATCGTCGTGCCGCTGTAACCATAACCGCAGATGATTGGGCNGACTACTGTCATGAAAAATTTATCCAAGCTTGCCAAAATTTTCGGAGCTACAACTTGTGGTACTCTGTTGCTATAATTACAGGATGGACTTCTGGATGGGACGACATCCAAAATCAACTTGACCTAGGTCTAATTGAACCTGTCGCGCATTCTAGAACCCATCCTTATGTTCCTTATGATGATGTTGAAAGTGAAGTGTTGGGAAGTAAACAAGATATTATTGATAATTTAAACTTGTTAAACCATAATCGCTCTGGCGTGAATGAATACGTATATGCTTGGGTAGCGCCTTATGGCGAGTATGACGATTCTATTGATATTATGACGAGTAATGGNAAATATCTAGTTTCCAGACTTTTTAANTATAATGAAAATGANTTTTCTNANTGGAATNCNGATTTNAATAAATTTGATCCNGTTGGTGGATCTATTGAATTAGGAAACTCATATTATTGGGGGTCTACTAATATCAATGAGTTGAANAGTTCNTTTGANNATGCTNTNGGTCTCGGNAAGGTTTATCATCTAATNACCCATCCAAATATTTTAGATTGGAATGAAGATTTTACTTGGAATCACTTAGAGCATATTTCCAATAGAAAAGATATATGGTATGTAGGTTTTGGGCACTTGTACCTATACCGTTTGCTATCAAATTCTGNNCACAGCGCTAATTTACANANTGNAAATTTCTACTCCTTCTCNATCCATGATTAATTTGCATAAAAATTACCCTAACCCNTTTAANCCAAAAACAACCATATCTTATAGTTTNGTNNAAGATACTTTTATNAANCTNACTATTTATNANCTTATTAGGNAANNANGTAAAAAACTCTAGTAAATNNTAAAGAANGAGNCTGGGNANNANNTANTCNCNATGGGATGCGACNAATCANNAAGGTCATNCAGTACCTNCAGGAACATANCTNTANAAAATTGAANCAGNTAATTTTAGTCAAACAAAAAAAATGGTATTACTAAAATNANTATCTAAAACCNAAATCAATTGTTCGACCATAGTGTTCCTCCACACTTNTTGCCCTTTGTGATCTNGGNANATCCTCTAAAACCTCAAGNGNTGAGCTATTCGTTTNCATTTGATCATTTAAATATTGGTAGTAGGAANAACTTANNGCAGGATCATATAGATTAAATCCNCTCAATCTATTAATATCCACTTCCTCAAAAATATTANTTACATTAAAAAATAATTCTAATCCCTTCACTGGTAATTTCTGTTTTAGGGATAAGTCATATCTTTGATAAGAGTCTGTGTCCTGTCTCAATTCAGGCCAAAAATTGGTGCCCGAAAAAATGTTGGAAATNTAATTCATAGAAAGCCTNCCAGAAAACCCTAAATAATCATAACCTATTGAATAGTTTATTATGTCCTTNGGCTGATCCAATAATCGATCCACATAGAAAGTATCCAGNTTNGAANNAGTTACTTGTAAATAAGGCTCAAAGNTTATNTCATGATCAATGATAGTTCTAGGATATTTNACNTNAGAAGAAGTTCTTGTGTAATTACAATTAAAAACAAGGCCCCTTAGCAGTTTTGGTAAATACCAAAACCTAGTNTGATAATCAATTTCAAATCCATTTAATAAAACATCATATGGNTTATTGGTTTTNTAGTNTTCNATCATGTAAAANTATGTAAATCCTGGTAAACCATATTCACTTGGATCTGAAGCAACTCTGCGTCCACTATTGAATATCATTCCACTAATTGTTTTCGTAAAGTAACTTATACTCAAAAGACCCAAATAATTATTTACAAATGATAATACATAATCATTGTTATTTGACTGTCCAGCTTCTAAAAATGGATTGCGATATACTACTGTTTGACTTAATCCATCAATATTATATAAAGGAATTATTGCAGAATAATCTGGTCTTGTTAGGGTGTTTGTTTTGGCATAACGCAATGATATCCAATCCGTGGGATTATATTTGATAAATAAGGATGGGAGCATAAACGAATTTCTACGAGTATGATAAGAAATAGTGTCTGACCCTGCTGTGCTCCAACCAGAAGCCAAAGTACGCATTCCATGATAGGACTGATAAGTTGTTTCATTTATTTCATTTCTCAAGCCAGTTACAATGTTTAGCTTCTCACCAATATTTGCATCTGCCATCCAATAAAATGCATTATACTCTTCTTCTCCAGTATAGTCATATATCATAGATCCAGTAGCATCATAAGAGTGAATTATATCACGAGGATATCTTGCAGATCTAAAGTTTTTTCGAATAAAGGAGAAAATTTCGTTCATTTTATGAATGTCTGCTACCGGCCCTAAATCAAATTGACCGTTTAAAAAGTGTTCATCGCTATAATCACTATCCATCCAGAAGCGATAAGGAATTCTACTTGATCCATGGGGGATTTCACTCAACCACTCAAACGAAGAAAATACAGAATCTCTCATTGTCTGGTCTGAAGAGTTATTGCCAATAAAGTTAGCACCTTCATTATCCATGTCATACATTCTTGATTTCATTCTTCTTTTGTATCCCAGCTTGAATTTACCCGAGATTTGATTTCTCCAGTTAAACCTATACTCTACATTTCCACCAAAAGACCTCTCTCTTTCTTTACTTTTGAATTCTTGGTATCCATAGTCACTAAAATAAATAGCACTTGTATCTTTTTTTGTTAAACCTTGAATTACCTCTAAATTCTTTTTGGATACATCGTCCTCTATAAATGCATTCTCTAGTATAAAATCAAATGCTTTACTGGTATCTCCGGTTGCAGAAACTGAAAAAGTATTGAATAAATCAACTTTAAAATTTTCGGTTATACTTTTTTCAAACTTCCAAATTTCATTTACAATACTAATAGTATTTTGTTTATCGCCTGTTCTATGTTGCACAGTTCTATCGCCATCCAATACGTAGCTATTGGTATACACGTTAACATTTTTCGTTATACTGCTCGCAAGAGAGCTATAACTCAGAAATCCATTTTCTAACTCATAATCAAGAACTATTAAGCTATTCAACCTATTGTTTAGCCTAATATTATGCCTAAGACTTAGATTTGTAAACCGAAGAGGATTTATCGTATTTAGATGTGCAGGCTTATTTGTATAATTCGCATATATATTGTGTGAGCCTCGATTTCTTTTCTCCCTGTCTAAGTCAGCTAGAACACCCAACTTGTTTCCATAAAAACGGTTACTGAGACCTAAAACAACTTTATAGTCTTCATTCGCTCTTTCCAGACCATTATATATACCTTGGGTAATTAGATTCCCGTGAAGACCTGAAGGAGCTTTTTTTAGTTTAAAGTTCACCGTTCCTCCAAGAACATCTGCTTCAAGGTCTGGGGTTCCTGCTTTTACCACCTCAATTTCTTCAAGCATATACTGAGAAATCATACTTATATCTGTACTTCTATCATTATAACCTGTAGAAGCTAAGTTGGCACCATTGACTGTTATTTTATTATACTTTGGTGATAAGCCACGTATAACTACTTTATTTCCCTCACCACCTTCTCTTTTAATGGAGACACCTGG
>NHJI01000044.1 GCA_002169685.1 Rickettsiales bacterium TMED211
GTTTATAACAAAGAAAGTATTTCATCATTCAAACTTGATATTACCTCAGAAATCTCATGTAAAAATGTCGCAAAAAAAATTATAAAAAAATTTAATAAAATTGACTTAATAATTCTAAATGCTGCAGCGTATAATCCCGGGCACTTAGATTTTGCTAATCTTTCAAAAATAAAATATGTAATGGACACAAATTTAATGGGCCAAATGAATTGCATTAGTTCTGTTTTNCCAATCATGAGGAGAAANAATTCAGGTCAGATTGTTTTTGTTTCTTCACCAGCTGGATTNAAAGGACTACCGAACGCTGGAATTTATGGAATAACAAAGTCTGCATTAACCTTCTTAGCCGAGTCAATGTACTTAGAGCTCTTAAAAACAAACATAAAAGTACAAGTTATACANCCTGGCTTCATAAAAACACCAATGACAGATAAAAATACTTTTCCAATGCCGTTCCTAATGTCATCAGAAAATGCAGCTANAAGAATTTATAAAAAACTATCATCATATGATTTTGAAATTTATTTTCCAAAAAGATTAATTATCCCTATGAAGATATTAAGTATTCTCCCTTATAAACTCTACTTCTTTATTATGAGTAAAATACTAAATAATGCAGTAAAATTACCCCTAAAATGAATAAAATAATTCGAAAGTATATAAGAGGTTATGANANTATTAGTCTTTCTAAATTGCATGAAATTTTAGATTGTGTTGACCNTAACTTTTATTTTTCAGATCCGTTTAATACCATNAAAGGAAAAGAAAAATTTGAGNAANATTTTATTGATATTTTAAAAAAAATTAAAAACCCAAAATTTAAAATAATTAGTGCTNCTCAAGATAAATCANTTTTTTTTATAAAATGGTCATTTTCGGGAACTTNCAAAAAACAATATTCTTTTGAAGGTATGAGTGANATAGAAATCAAAAACAACCTNGTGGTCAGACATATTGACTATTGGGANAGCGGGAGAAACTTTTACTGTANAATACCCNTTGTTGGTTTTCTATTTAGAAAACTTCACAAGTAAATTATTGTATTTTCAAGAACGTTATACTAACAACACCTATNTTGANACCAAACTTATTTATNTCAGCCCTATTTAATAATATACCTTTNTCCTGAAGGAACATCCAATCATCAAAAGTAACTTTTATAGTTTTATCTTTTACTTTTAAGAGTAATTCATATGTCCAATTTAAAGCATTTCCATTTGACTCTCCTTTTGCAATACCTATAACGTCATCGGCTCTTCCATGNTATTTGTTTTGACCTAATATATCTATAGTCCATATTCTCTGATCTTTTTCCCCATCATCATATAAAAATCTTTCATCTAAAATTATTTGATCGTCTTTTCTGGTNCCAGTAATACTAACTTTGAACTGTCTCTTTAAGTTACCAAATCTATCATGAAATAATCCCCATGCTTCCACTTTTCCATCAAAGTAATTCTCAAGAATAAATTCGGGTTTACTATTTGTGAACTTATCTATACTCATCTCTTTTGCGCAGCCACTAATTATAAACAATATGATTAATAATGTAAGTTTCTTCATAAATTATGCCTAAAAATAATTTTAATTTAACCATAAAGATTTTCTTTGATTTTAGCCATTTCTTTTTTTGATAGAGANAATCTTTTTAATTTATTTATAATTATTATTTTAAGCATTACCGGAATTCCGGCATACATAAAGAATAATAAATATTTTACATTAGCTGTTGAGATTTCTTCTGATTTATAATCAAAGTAATCTAATAGACTAAAAGCAACTATCGTTGCAACTGCGAATGTTAATTTGTTTAACAATATTAATATTGAAAATAATACTCCCGAAATATCGTTTTTAAATTTTTTTTTATGATAATCTGTCACATCAGATAACATTGAGGGAGGGATTGCTAAATCAGCTCCTAAGCAAAAACCTGTTAGACATGAGATAATTAAAAAATAAAATATATGTCCAGTTTCTAAAAAAAAAACAAAAATGAATACTAATGAAGAAATTACCATCGATAAGCGCCATATATCTTTTTTCTCGATATACTTGATAAGGTAGACCCAAAATGCCATGCCAAANAGNGCTGANAAAAAATATANGAATAAAATAAACTCTTTATCTGCTTCTGNTCCATTCAAGATTGAAGTAACAAAAAAGACAAATAATATCATTGGAAATGCATTAGCTAAACAATTTAAGAACCATGGAACTAGAAGTTTGTAAAGACATTCGTTTGATTTAAGTTCCTTAAATAAGTTAATAACTTCCAAGCTTTTAGATTTTTTACCCTTTATCTCTTTAATAAAAATCAAAAATATTGGTATAGTNATTGCGCCAGAAAAAATTGCTAAATATAGAAGGAATAACTCTGATTCTATATTAATTTCCTTAAATAATACTGGCATAGAAACAGATGATAATAGCCCTAGTATTACAAAGAATTCTCTTCCAGCACTTAATTTACTGCGTTTTTCATAATCTGTTTCTATATCATAACCAATAGATAGGTATGATACTTGGAATATAGTATAGCCAAAATATAACAATGAAATCCAAACAAATAAGTAAATTGCATCNGGTTTATCACTGGGTAAAATTAAATTATAAAAAGCTAATCCCGATAAAAATGATCCAATTACTATCCAGTTTTTTTTTGATAGAAAATTTTTGTCACAGATCCATCCCATTATTGGGTCAGAAAATATATCAATAATTTTGGCTAAAAAAAGTACACTCCCAATTGTTGAAAGAGCTAAACTATGATCTGTAGCATAGATCTGGGGTAACAAAATCATTACTGGAAATGTTGGAATTGCGAATGAAAATGCAGGTGAGCAATAAATTAGCTTTGATATAAATTGTTTCTTCAAAGATTAGTCTTTTCTGATTAAAAATTGTCCTACGTTTATATTACCTGATCTAAAACCACCCTCACAGTAACTTAAATAATATTGCCATAATCTTTTAAAATTTAAATCAAATCCATTTTTTTTTATCTCATCCCATGAGTATTCAAAAGAATTTCTCCAATGCGAGAGAGTCATTGCATAATGCTCGCCAAATAGATTTTCATCAATTAATTTAAGACCAGACCTTTCCAAGGTTTTTCTTAATGCACTGACAGATGGAAGCATACCACCAGGGAATATATATGTTTGAATAAAATCTGGAAATTTTTTATAAGTCTTAAAATAATCATCTTTAATTGTAATTGTCTGAATTCCAATTTTGCCATACCTTTTTAAATTATTTTTTAAAGTTTCAAAATATAATAACCAATATTTTTCTCCCACCGCCTCAAACATTTCTATGGAAACAATTTTATCAAATTTACCTTTTAGATCTCTATAATCTAGAAGTTTAACATTTACTTTATTATTTAATCCCTCTTCAGAAACTCTTTTATTTACTGCTTGAAATTGTTTTTGTGAAATAGTAATTGCTGTGACATTTGCTTTTATTTCTTTTGCTAAAAAGAGTGAAAAAGATCCCCAACCACAACCTATCTCGAGNACTTCGTCGTTTTCTTTAATATCACAGAGATTTGATAAATTTTTAAATTTATTAATTTGTGCATCAAATAATTTTTGATCACTATTCTCAAATATAGCAGAAGAGTAGGTCATTGACTCATCTAGCCAACTTTTATAGAAATCGTTTCCTAGGTCATAATGAAATCTTATATTTTTTTTNGAACCTTTTTTAGAGTTCGTATTTAAGTAATGCTTAAATCTTAGATATAAAATTATNTACCATTTTCCTCTNATAAAACTAGAGAAACTATGAAAATTCTTGGCTCCCCATTCAAGAAANTCAGATAAATTNGTTGTTTCCCACAGACCATGAATATAACTTTCTGCCCANCCTAAATCTCCTTTTAAAAAAAAATTTTCCACNCATTTGAAGTCTTTAATTATAACAGTTGTCTTTGGACCATGGTTTTTAGCAGCAAAATGATACAAAGACTTTTTATTATAGATTATTTCGATTTCTCCATAACTTGATTGCGATAAGACAGAAAAAAAAAGATTTAAAGAATTAATTTTAGTCATATTTTTGTAGAGAATTTTTTAGGTTTATTGGGTTTCTTATTATAAGTTGCACCTTTAAACCATAATTTCAATGCCTCATAGTGAATTCCTAATGTCACTTTGAAGTTCTGAAAAATGTTAATAAATACTAACCTTAATAAATTTAATTCATTTAACTTTGTAGCTTTTCCATCATAGGCAGCGATAAGTAGTTTTTTATTTTTATTTTCATAATCAATTACTAATTTAATCATTGTTTTTGAAATCTCAAATTTTATTTTATAATAACCACTAACTNCGAAAAATGGAGAAACATGGAATTTTTTCAAATTTCTATTAATCTTACTTGGAAGCTTCCTAATGTAAGCATGCCTTTCACCAAATGTATTTGATACTTGAAATATAACAGCTTGGGGTTTCTCTTTTTTAGAAAAACATACAAAAACAGTAATTGGATTAAATTGATAATTTAAAATTCTTGGTAAGCATAATACTTTTATTGAACAAATATTATTAATTCCTTTGTTCTCTAATTCATTTTTTAAATATGAGAATAAAGATTGTGATGTATTTCTTCCTACTTCACCATGATCACAATCAAAAAAACTAATTAAAGAAATTTTATTATATTTAAGTAATCTATATTTTTTTTCTTGGATATCTATCCAAAGGTATGACAGATTATAAGAGAATTGATGTTCAAAGGGTACAAGGCGTTTATGAAATACTCTACCTTTATAAATACTGTCTTTTACAAAACTTATTCTATCCATGGTCGTTTAATATCAGTAATTTTTTCAGCAATAGATAAACCAGATTTAATTCCATCTTCATGAAAGCCCATTCCTAAATATGCTCCACAATACCAAGTATTATTATGTCCTTGTATTTTAGATAATCCTTCTTGAGCAAGGATAGTATCTTTTACATATAAGGGGTGAGTGTAGATTATTTTTTTAAACATCTTCTGTTTATCTGGTGGTTCAGGAAGATTAAGTGAAACAAAGATTTGATCTTTAGTGCTTAAATTCTGCAAATTATTCATCCAATATGTTACGCATAGTTCTTGTTTAGAGTTTCTATCAAAATCTAGATAATTCCAGCTAGACCATACTTTCCTATTTTTTGGCATAAACTTATTATCACTATGTAGCCATACAGTATTCTTTTGGTATTTTATTTTTGAGAGTAAAAGTTTTTCACTTTTAGTTGGATCTTTTAAAAGATTAAGGGATTCGTCTGGATGAGATGCTAATACTATTTGATCAAAAATATATTTTTTTTTATTTGNTTGCAGATATACTTTTTTANCTNCTCTAGAAACGCTCATNACAACTTCAGATTTATGTACGTTGAATTTTGAATTTTCCAAGATTTTGTTGATATATGATCTGCTTCCATTAAGTACTGTTCTCCATTTTGGTCTTGCTTTTAAATTTAGAAGACCATGATTTTTGAAGAACTTTATAAAAGCAGGAAATGGAAAATTTTCAACCTCATCGATATTCGAGGACCAAATACTAGCGGCCATTGGATATAAATGCTTGTAGATAAAAGCTTTACTATAGCCCTTTAAGCGTAAATAGTCTCCAATTGTTATGTCAGGATAGCTATTTATATCTTTTGATGCATGGTTATAAAATTTTACTAAATCACGTAACATAATCCAAAATTCTAGTCTAAAAATATTTTTCCTTTGNGCAAATAGTGAGTTTATATTTTCTCCTCCATACTCAAATTTTTTATTAAACATTGAAACAGAGAACGACATGTTACTCTCATAAGTATCAACTTTTAGTAATTTNAAAAATGACTTGAGATTAGGATAGTTCAGGTCATTAAAAACAATAAAACCAGTATCAACGTTAATTTTTTTTCTTTCATAATTAGTAATTATTGTTTGTGTATTCGAATGTCCACCTAGGTAATTATTTTTTTCAAATATACTAACCTCATGTTTTTTTGACATTAACCACGCTGATGATAATCCACTTATTCCACTTCCAACAACAGCAATTTTCATTTTATTTTTCATAACCCATAAGATAATATGAAAATTTTTCATAAATAAAAGAAAAAAAAAACTATATATAGATTGACTATAGTATATTTAGTCTATATGTTGTATAATTGGAGATTGATATGTATATAACTAGAATTTGTGCAATTAGCCTTAGTTCAATATTCTTTTTTTTGTTAATCTCTAGTCTATTTTAATTTCCTCCAATAAAACCCTGATTTAATCAGGGTTTTATTGTTATCTATATAATGCTAGCCAGACTTCAGAACTAAAGTTATTTGAGTCTTCGTAATTTTCATCATCAAGTTCTGATGTGGTATAATTATTAATTTCTTTTTTAAAACCGTATTGTTTGTCTTCTTTAATCCTATTCAATCTTATATTCGATATTAAATTAAGCATAAACTAGTAACGACGCATGAAAACATAGTTTAGTTTTAAAAAAATTATTCTTCTCTTAATTTATGCCTTCTAAATACACATACGGAAGAATAAAAAGAAGAACCTGTTTTCTTTATCTCTGATTTAATAACCTGCTTTGTTAGGTCACAGAAACTTGCGATACTTGTGTGAAGTAGGTGTAATGCATTATCATAATTTGAATGAATAGATAAGAATAAATTATCACTATTTTTACATAATGATAATTGCTTCTGAAAATTACCATCTAAAGCTTCTTTACTATATGGGTATATTGCCTTACACCAATTCGCAGAAGCTGAATCTTTCAATGGAATAATAATAAGTAATAGAAAATAAAAAATATATCTTTTTTTCATACTAGAATTTTCAAATATAGCATCTTTAAAAAAGTTTTAAAATCAAATAGTTTTTCTTTATTAAGCTTTTTGAATCTATCAAGGAAATAAATTTTGTATATAAAAATTGGAAAAAAAGAGCCAACATATGCCCCTAATATAATATCACTTGGAAAATGTGCACTCATAAAGATCCTAGCTATACCTAATAAACAAGCAATAACAAGAATAATAAAGGTATATCTATTCGTATATAATATAATAAGAATAGCTACTGTAAAGGCTGCTTGAGTATGACCAGATGGTAAAGAGTTAACCTTATGTTCAAAATTAAAGAAATCTTGTCGTTCGTATCCTTTAAAAAAAAAATACTTAGGTCTTGCAACACCNAGTATATATTTCAAAACATGAAGGATNATCCCNGTAATAAGAATTGAAGAGATTATATGTTTAATTATTAATAAATAATATCTCATAGACTCCAAAATAAATTCTTTTTTAAACCCTAATCTTTCTGATAAAATCCTAACTTTTTTTGGCTCATTAGTGATTTTTCTAGTTTGGTTTATNAATAACCATAAAATNATACAGATTACTATNACGTTACCTGGGTCAACAATATCCGAAAAAGGATCAATAANTTTCTGAAAAAAATAGAATATCATTCTATTCGCAGATCTTGAATATTCANATAAGGGAATATCAATGAAATGAAAGCAAAAAACCGTGGAAATTAAAACCACAATAAATAATCTTACAGANAAAAGAAATTCAAANTTTTTTTTTAAATGTTTCATTAATTCTTGAAAATATAAAATTTTATTTTTTTTCCTCTAGAATAATTAAAGCCTTCAAAAGAATCTATTAGTTTTATTTGTTGATCATNCTGCATAAACTTAGAAAAANTCTCTAACTCATTNTCAGTCAGAATAAATAAACTTTTTCTGGGGTCTTTTATTCTCTTAACCATTTTTTCAGGAATTAGTTTTTGAGACTTATGTCCCATCAAAAAAACAAGACTAGGCTCATTAAAACCATAATGATAGATATTTTCATTTTTTTTAGAGTTTGTTGCTACTATATGATTTATTCTTTTTGAAATCCAAAAGGTCTCTAGTTTGGGTGTCAAGTAATGAACAAGGCACAAATAAACTGAAATTTGGAAGATTAAACATGAAANAAAAAANTTNTTTATATNTTTTTTTANATAAAANTGTTGNAAAATATANAAAGTNATANCTGTAAGATACAAAGTGATCAAAATNGTTGAAAGTTCATANTTCGANTANTGAATNATTGCTACTGAAAATAATGAAATGAAGNCTAANGGATATATNAATAANCAAATAGTATTTNCTTTTGNGTATAAANAAAAATTATTCTTCTTTATTCCTTCAATAATGAAGATACTAACCAAAATACTTAGAGCTGGATAAACCGGTAAAACATAGTGNGGTAACTTTGTTGGGATTAGTTCATAAATTAAAAAACATGGTAGGAATAAACATATCAAATACAAAACTTTTAAGTTACTTTTTAATCCATTTTTAAGGTCCAAAAAAATTTGTTTAGCTATACTAATTACAAAGGTACACCCAGGCCAAAAGAATAAAAATAAGAGAAAAGAGTAATATCCTGGAAAAAAACCATGAGATTCTTGCCCTGACTTCACTTTATTTAAAAGATCGTTAATTACGGACTCATACCAAAAAGTACTCCCAGATTTAATAGTAATTATTACAAACCATGGCGTGACAATACAAAAGTATATTAAATAGCATGAGAGGGAGTGAAGTGATTTTACTAAAGAAAAGTCTTTTCTGATAAAAGAAAAGCAAAACAATGGAACACCAACAAAAATTAAAATTATTGGTCCCTTAACAAGAGTTCCAAGGCTTAAGGAACACCAAAAAAGAATTAATTCTAATTTACTCTTATCAATTGATCGATTTTTTTCATAATCATCGATCTTCTTTAATAAGACCAAATTACAAATATTTATAAAAAGAAATAACAGTCCATCTGATTTTGCTTGATTAATCTCGCTTATCAAAAGAAGAGACATAGATAAAAAGAAAGCGCTTAAAAATGCAATATCTTCGTTAAAACGTTTTCTAACACTCAGAAAGATCAAAACTATACTTAATAAAACCCCGAATAAAGAAGGTATCCTGTAAGTCCATATTTCATCATATGGAAAATTACCAAATAATAAAGTTGTGAAAGATTGAGCCCAATATATTCCCACTGGTTTTTTATACCTTGGCTCCCCATCAAGCCTGATATCAATAAAGTCATTGGTTTCAATCATGTTTTTTGACGCTGAAGCAAACCTTGATTCATCTCTATCTAATGGAGGAATTAAAAAAATTCCCTGCAAAAAAATAACTAGTGCTAATAAAATAAATAAGTATATCTTTTTATTCTTGAGTTTTATTCTACTCACAATTTGAACCTTTTTTATTATTTAGGTATATATATAGCATCTTATGAATTTAAAATTTACTATAATTATCCCTATTTTCAACGAAGTTGAAGCTATTTTCTCTTTAATTGATGAGATCATGGCTGAGTTCATAATAGAAAAGCCAGAAATTATTATTGTCAATGACGGTAGTACGGATGAATTTAACAATATTTTTAAAAAAAATGTTTTTCTTAAAAATATTAAAGTTATAAACCATAAAAAAAATTTAGGAAAATGTATGGCGATGCTCACTGGGGTAAAACATGCAAAAAATCATATTATAGCTATAATGGATGGTGATGGACAGAATCCTCCGTCAGAGGTGAGAAAGCTATTAAAATATTGGAATGAAAAAAATAAGTATAGTAAAGATTCATTATTAATCTGTGGACATAGAATCGATAGAAAAGATAATATTGTAAAAAGACTTTCTTCAAAAGTTGCAAATAAAGTAAGGAGATTCGTCCTTAATGATGACTGTTTTGATACAGCATGCGCCCTCAAAGTATTCAAGAAAAAAAACTATCTAGAAATTCCCTATATAAAAAATATGCATAGATTTCTTCCTGCTCTATTTAAAATAAAAAAGTCAAAAATTATAAATATCTCAGTTATTGATAGACCTAGAGTTGTTGGAAAATCAAAATATAATTTTAATAATCGTTTTTGGGTTGGGATTAATGATTTGATAAAAGTACGTTCACTTATTAATAAAGAAAAGGAGTAATATATGATATTAACCAGTCAAATATGGATCATAATTGGTTTCATTGGTCAGACTATTTTTGCCTCACGCTTTCTGATTCAATGGATAGTTAGTGANAGAGCTTCTAAAAGTATTATTCCAAATGTTTTTTGGTGGATTAGTATAGTTGGTAGCCTTGTTCTTTTNAGTTATGCTATTCATAAAGAAGACCCAGTATTTATTGTAGGGCAATCATGTGGTTTTCTCATTTATGCNAGAAATCTNTACCTNATNAAGAAAGGTNGNNTAAATAAGAAAAANCAATCAGATCCAAGTAATATAATGAANTTAAAGTAATTTGGAANATTTTAAANAAATACATTCTTTCCTAATANAAAGATCTNATCCTTTTCCATATTTAAATAAATTAATTAAAAAAAATGGAGTCCAAATTCAAAAAAAAACAGANCTTGATTTNCTTTCATTTGTATGCAANACCATANTCTCTCAACAAATTTCAAATAANGCAGCNATGAATATATGGAGTAANATTGNAGAATTAAGTCAAAAAGNAACTNTAAANCTTNGTGAGTTATTANTAAAAAATAAGTTATGTAATATTGGTNTATCNAAGCAGAAATTAAGTTATATGAAAGAATTTAGCTCAGNTATTTCTNAAGGAAAACTTGNTGAGGCAGAGCTATTA
>NHJI01000045.1 GCA_002169685.1 Rickettsiales bacterium TMED211
TCAAATGATTTTAAGAGTACTAAGTATGGGTGATGCTAAATCACTTGCATGCCATCCTGCATCAACATTGCATAGACAATTAACTCCCGAGCAGAAGGCCTTGGCAGGTGTTAGTGACGACTTGATAAGGATTTCAGTAGGTATTGAACATATTGATGATATTATACAAGACGTTGAACAAGCAATTGAGGCTTCTAAAATATAATTGCTATATAGTATTCAAAATTAAGAGTTTTCAATTTAGTTATTTTCTCTAAACCAATACTTACTTAACTTACTTATTTTTCAAATTTTTTCCTTTTTAGCTTTTTATATTTTCTACTAAATAATAAACTCCAAAAGAATTTTAACATCTTCTCTTTTATATTTGAGTATCGTGTTTAGGCTATATTAGCTATTTTTATAGCACTTTGTTTATGGAATTTAAACTTATCGCAGTCTCGGGATGTGTATCGTAAAATTAAAACAAAAATTATTTAATATTTTATTTTTTTAGTATTTAACATCCAAAGTTTGACTTCATCATCCGTTTGCATACAACATGATGTTATAGGAAATTCTTTTTTCTGCTCTGAAGTTAACCTATTATCCTGTTCGCTTGGTTGAATAAACATCAAACAATCAATTATATGAACAACTCCGTTATTTGCTATTAAGTCTTTTTTTACAACGACAATATCCTTAATGTGTAAATTTTCAATTTTATATAATTGAATTGGTTTATTACTGACAGTTAATTCTGTTGTGACTTTGTCAGAAAGTTGTGAACTCACTATTTGTTTTGACATTATGTGATCGGTAAATAATTTCTTACTGTAAAAACTATCATTTAAAATAGTATCTTTTAGTTTGTTTGGAATATTGTTAAAGGCAGTATTTGATGGAGCATAAACAGTCCAATCGTAAGGGATTTTCTTTTTTAATACATCATCGAGCCCTGTATTATCTATATATTTTTTAAATATTGATAAATCTTGATTATTTTCTATTAATTCATAAACAGATTTTTGGCTTGCATTTAAATCCGAAGAAAATAGAAATACTAAAAAAGCGAAAAATATCATTTAATTGTATATTAGGAAAATTAATATTGGTGAACAGTAAATAGCATAAACTCTGCTATTTAGTCAAGTTGAGTAATAAAAGAACTTCTCTTTTANATAAGAGATTNGTNTNAAGTAATTGAGGTTGAGAGTGTNGACTATTATNAGCTAGCTTATAGNCGNGGGAGTACGGGGTATCAAAAGACTCGGAGTTATAATTGTAAAAATAATTGAACAAACAAAAATATAAATTGCCAATATGCCAAACTGCGTTTCAAGGGTCACACCAATATCTATTAATATTCCCATTAACCCTGGAGCAATAGACGTAGATAGNACNACCATAGAAAAACACATAGANCTNATTGAACCAAAATANTCAGTGCCATAAAGTTCGACCCACAAGGCACTTATAATAACAGTTGCAGCNCCAGTAGATGAACCCATTAAGATCATNAATAATGGAGCAGTATANGTCTCATNTGTACTNGCTAGTAATATTAACCCTAAACCAAGTGGTAGCAGGTAAAATCGNAATAAATNTATAGCNCTAANCTTNTCTATTATCCATCCNACTAATAGTGAAAATCCAGCTGCACTTAACGCGAAAAGTGGATAACAAGAGGCAAACATTTTGAGCGACCAAGATTTTGTTTCAATTAGGTGGACCTGATGGAAAAGAACGCCGGTGATAATGAAAGGTGATGCAAGTATTCCAGGTATTAGTTGATAAAACCTTAAATCTCTGAGTACTTGTGCACGGTTCCAAGAAATACGTGATATTCCTTTCGTATCAGTTAGTTCATTTTGAGATCTATCTAGTTCTCGAGATTTCACGGATTTAGCAACCCAGTAAAGTGCCGGTAAAAAAATAACAGCCATACATAAAGACACTCCAACCCAAACTTCACGCCAAGTTAATAGAGTCAAAAAAAAAGCGACTAGAGCAGGTAAAATAGCCTCTCCTATAGTATGACCGAGTAATGCAATACTCAGTGCTCTCCCTCGCTGTTTCGAAAACCAGCGAGTCATCGCACTAATTGCTATGTGACCGAGCAAACCTTGACCGAAAAAGCGCAGGCCAAATAAAGATAAAAAAAGTATGACTAGAGAATGGGTGCTGGCCATTAGAATTGCAAAAGCACTCAATGCTACTAAAGTAATTGCTCCAGTTAGAGTCAGGTTGAATTGGTCGGTAAATTTTCCAAACCATAAAAATATTACAGAACTCACTAGTGTTGCAGCAGAATAAAATGTCCCAAATATCCCATGTGAGAGATTCAATTCATTTCTAATTTCTCCTGAGAAAAGCGAAATAAAAAATGTTTGTCCGATGCCTGAGCCAAAAGTAAGTAATAGCCCGAAACCAAGCTCAGGAGCTGAGTTTAGAAAAATTCGTTTTATAAACATGGAGGAAAAGTTTGAGTTGTATGATCAGATTCATTTGAAATAAATATTCTTCCAGCCATAAATATTAGGCTTTCGACAGAAAAATCAGCATAACTTCTTGTTTGAACCGCCATCTTCTGTCTTTAAGGCAATTATCTAAGTATGGACCTGTTATCATGTTTTTACGCATTGCTTCAAGATCGATCGTATCATCAAAAATACAACGCTGAAGATATCCTTCAACTTGTGAGAATGAATCCTCGGGTACACCATTTTCATAAGATATTTTCTTAACACTATGTTTAACACCCATCTCAGTAAGTACTTTTATAATCTGCTCGGCGCTCGAATACGGCTCCCCTAGACCATCTTTGAAACCATTTAAATAATGCCGATAAAATCTAAGGTAGTGCGATTTATCACTAGCATGCGCAATAAAACCAACTCCTGCCATTCCAAAAATAAAACGTTCCAAGGCAGTTTTAAGTTCAACCTCGGGAATCGCATACAAAGCATGCGTCGCCCAAATAATATCGAAGGTCCCTCGATCACATTGTAATGCTTGTAATGTACTCTTAAATTCTGCGCCAGCTATAAATGGTGATGGAAGAACTTCCCTTGCCTCGGCAATCGAAAACTCAGACGGATCAAGCAATGCATACTCGACAGGTAATATTTTGGTATCAGTAATTTTGGCATATTGACCAAGTGCCAACGGAAATTTACCGGAACCGCAAGCAACATCAAGTATTTTAAGCCTACGTTTACCGACTTCAGCTTGACGCATTTCTAACCATTTCTTCCAGTTAAAGGCTTCTGCAAGATACTTATAATCTACGGAGGCAAGGGCATAAAATGCCTCCATTTCGTTCCGACTGGCTTCGCTCCAATGTTCACAACTTCTTAGGAATGTATCTGTCATACTTTAAACTCTTCAACTCAAGCAAACCAGTTGAATTAGCTTGCTATTTTTTGTAAATAATTAGGGATATTCCCTGTAGATAATTGTTAATTTTAACTTAGAATTTGAAAGTAGATTACCTTAAGTTAAATTATTTGTATATCACAAAGTTTTAGTAACAGAAGTATGCAACTCCTCTTTTTATTTNATTACCNNAAGNNAANTTATTTNTATATANNNNAAGATANNNANTAATNAGANNTATGANAATNNNNTCTTTTTAGTCTTTTCTCCAAATTCTTTATATTGAAAAAAATAATTACTTAAAAAGCCTATCCAAATTTAAATCTTTTATATTTACTTGGCATTCTGAACTGTCTTTTGAAACCATTTAGGGAAGGGATCTGATATTTCATGATTAGAATTAGGAGAAGTTTCATAACTTTTAATTAGACAAGCATCAAGTCTTTCACGAATTGATTGTTCGTTCATTTCAGCTTTAAGACCGATAAAAACAATTTCCTGCCTACGGTCACCGATATCCTCATTCCAATATTTCTTCATAACTTGTGTGAGATCTTCTCCAGTTGGCCATTGATTTTTTGGGACTGCAGCCCACCAACGTCCAATTCCTTGATGTCGAACAAAAGCTCCAGCTTGAGAAACTTCACCNACAAAATCTGGGCGACTTGAAAGCCAGAAGAAACCTTTTGATCTTATAACGCCAGGCCATTCTTGATTGAAAAAATCATATACTTTAGAGGGATCAAATGGTTTTCGAGCACAATAAACAAAACTAGTAATACCATACTCTTCTGTTTCAGAGACATGATCTTTAAAATTATAAAGTTCTTGAGCCCATAATGGATGATCTTTTGCTTCCTCAAGATTAAATAAGCTTGTACCCATTAATTTATTTAAACTGACTTGAGACGATTTAGTTTCAATTATTTTTGCTTTAACATTGAGGCCACGAATAATTGCTTTTACTGTTTTAAGTTCATCATTAGAAATCAGATCGATCTTATTTAGAAGAATTACATTAGCAAATTCAATTTGATCTACCAAGAGATCAACAAGTGTTCTTTCGTCATCTTCTCCAAGACTTTCTCCTTTATCCTTTAAGAAGTCTGTTGAACTATAATTTCTGATTAGATTTGCAGAATCAACAACAGTAACCATAGTATCAAGTTGAGCAACATCTGAAAGGCTATTTCCATCTTCATCACGAAAATCAAAAGTAGAAGCAACTGGCAGTGGTTCAGAAATACCAGTACTTTCAATAAGAAGATAATCAAATTTATCCTCTGTCGCTAATTCTCTAACTTGCATTAACAAGTCTTCTCGTAAAGTGCAGCAAATACAACCATTACTCATTTCGACAAGTTTTTCTTCTGTTTGAGAGAGATTTCCTCCACCTCGTTCAACTAGATTAGCATCTATATTGACTTCACTCATATCATTCACAATTACTGCAACCTTTAGATTTTCACGATTATTGAGGATATGATTAAGAAGAGTTGTTTTTCCTGCCCCTAAAAAACCTGATAAAACAGTAACAGGTAATTTCTTTTCTAATACTTTCATTGACCAATTCCCATATTGGATAAGATTTAAAGATTATGATAGTGTTATATTATAACAGTTTAAGAATAATTTAATTTATATAATTTTACTAGGAATAAAATAAAGTAATTTTTAATTTCTATATTNGGTATTTCGGGTGATGGAAGTAAACTATTTAGGTATAAACCTTATGTTAAAATTCTAATTTAAGGTCATAGATCATTGGTAATCATAAAGTTTGAGTTAGTGGAGCAGAAGCGGGGATTATTATTTTAAAGACTCAAAATCTCTTTTAATACTGGTTATAATACTGACTTTCATATAAATGCAGGGTAAACTTAAGGGTAATGACGATTTTTTTATATAGATATATTTATCATGTCACAATTTTGGTGGTGTTAATTACTCTACTGACAACTTGTTCAAGTATTCGGTTTATCTATGGATTTATGGACAAATTTATCCAAGACGAGATTGCCTATTTCCTTGATCTGGATGAAGAAGAGGAGGTTTTGTTGAGTCAAAAGGTAACAGAAATGGTCAACTGGCACCGAACATCTATGTTGCCAAGCTATGCCGCCTATCTCACTAATATTGCGGATAAGTTGGATGCGGGTCGATATGGATCGGATGATATTAGCATGGACTTGGCGAATGGTCGCTCTCTAATTGAAGAAACCGTGATTGGTTTGACACCCTATGCTTCAAAATTCCTTATGCGCCACCAAACAGTTGAAGATATTGAATTTATGGAAAAAAGAATGAAGACTCGGCGACAAGAGCGACTTGAACAATTGTCACAACCCGAGGACATACTGTACGAAGAACGTCTAGAACGGTTGATGTTGAATTTTGATCGATTTCTCGGCAACCTAAATGATGCACAAGTTGTGCTACTTGAAATACATGCCCGTGAGATTGTTGGTGATTCAAGGGTTCGTTTAAACAATAGGACACAACGCCAAAAAATCTTTATTAAGTTTCTAAGAAAACAGCCCACCGAGTTGGAGATTACGGCATATCTGAACAAGCTTTTATTACGTGGTCATGTGATCGTCAATCCAGCTCATGAGGCTTTCTCAGAAGTAACACTAAACCGCTTCAAGCTTCTACTAGTGAATATGCTGGCAATTTCTTCGCCAGCGCAGAGAGATAAAATTATCAGCAAGCTTCGAGAATATGCAGATGATTTTAAGGCCATTTCAAGTTGAGAGTTCCCGATTTGCGCTTGATAAAGAGAAAAGAAGAATATTAATATATATTATAATAAAATCAATATTTTAGGAGATGTATTTATAATATCAATCACATTAATAACCCTAATAAATTCAATAATTTCTACGAATACTTTGTTAATTGAAAGTCATTTAATTGCTTAGCTGAGAGACAAGTAATTAAAAATATAGCTTGAAAATTAACTGTTATTTTTCTAATTTAAAGATATGAAAATTACAATTTTTTTGATGATNTTTACCTTTGCTGCTANCTCTATANTGAGTAACCCCCTTTCNCTCTGTTTGAAAATTCATAGTTCTGAAAAAAAAACTATAGAAANATTTACCCATAATGATTCTTGTCATACAAGTAGCAAAGAAGAAAAAGAAAATCAGTTATGCGTTGAGTGTGATTGTTATTCTAATAATGGTCTAAATAATTATTTAAGTGTTATTCAAAATAATTTCTTTGAGACTAAAACCTATAGACTTCATGTAAGTAAATATTCATTTACTGATAGCTTAATAGATCCTCCGCCCAGAAAAGTCTCTTTATAATTATAAATTAAATTTCGGAAGAATTTAATATTTCTTCCATAAATATTTATTTGGAGAAAATAATGAACAAGCGATTTTTAACTTGGTTTATTTTAATTACTTTATTTTTTTCTAAAGAAATTAATTCGAGACCAATTTCATATCAAGGCGGATGGACAATTATGCAAAAAAATGACTTTAATAGACATAGTTTTCATTCACATTTTAGCCCTTCGATAAACTATTCTTTAGGCTATAGAGGGGAATATTGGCGAAAAAAAGAATGGACATTTCATGGTGTGCAACTCAATTATTTAGTCAAACGATTTAATGGACCAAACTCACAAGCAAACATTTATTTAAAAAATGCACTAGGTTTTGCTTTAAGTGATTACAAAAACCATGAAAATAAAATTGAACCAAATATATTTTCTGGTGTCGCATTTGATTGGGAGAATAGACAATATTATTTTAGTTATGAGAATAGATTAAATTATAACTCTACAATNGATAAATTCTTCGTTCAAAAAACTCGAATTGGATTTGCTCCATATGTAGGAAAATATGGTGATCTCCATACTTGGGTTATGTTGCAAGTTGAAAAGATGTCTGGACCAAAAAGTAAAATAGTTTACACACCAATGATTAGAGCTTTCAAAGGGGATTATTTAACAGAGTTTGGTATGACAAATCATAGCGATATTATGTTTAATTTTACAAAAAGATTTTAAGGAGAACAAAAATGAAATTATTTTTATTATTTATTACAATAACTTTTTTTACATTAATGGACTATAAAGAAACTTCATCACAAAATAAAATAGAAGATCAAATATTGAGAATTTCTGTTAACGGACTTGTTTGTGATTTCTGCGCACGTTCAATTGAAAAAATTTTTACTAAAAATGAATCAGTAGATAGTATCAATGTTAATTTAGAAAAAATGCTGATCACTATTAATTTAAAAAAAGGCAAAAATTTAAATGATGATATAATCAGACAATTAATAAAAGACTCTGGTTATGATGTTACGGAAATAAATCGTGATTCGTAATATACTTAAACAATTTATTACACCAACTTTAAGTTTATTTACGAGTTTTAGTACATTAATTTGTTGTGCATTGCCAGCATTGTTAATTTCATTAGGGATGGGTGCATCATTAGTTGGTCTAGTAACTATTTTTCCATGGATAGTTATTATATCAAAATTTAAGATACAAGTTTTTTTAGTAGCTGGTTTATTATTAATAATTTCTAGTTATTTATGTTGGCAGGGAAGAAATGCACCCTGTCCGTCAGACCCAATACAGGCTAGGATTTGCTCAAAATTAAGAGTTATAAATTTAATTATTCTTCTTTTTTCTCTAGTTATTTATCTTACAGGTTTTTTCTTTGCTTTTTTAGCTGTTAATATTTTCTAATAATGGCACTCAATTCTAAGAACTGTTTTTTGACCTGTGCCAGTCAATATTTAAAGGGGAGAGGGTATGTTCGCAAAATTTCTTTAGGCAAAAGTTGATTTCAGGACCAACAGAGATTTCAGAAATCATAGGTTTCACCCAAGCCATTGTTTGCTCCCTAAGAAAAAGGTGATTATGTTATTTTCTTCTTCATCAACTCTGAGGGTATTATTCATATTAAGTTAATCTTGACTATTATTTGCATCTTTATTTGTTGCTGATCATTTAATTTAATGATCAGCAACAAAAAAAATTCTAACCAAATATCTTTGATTTATTCGATAAAATACTACTACGATTTTTCATAATACTTTCACGTCTATCACTTATTTGTTTTTTATTAGCTATCAGGGCCTGAGAATTTTTCTTAGATTTAGAAATCAATGCTTCCATTTTTGATCGATTTTTAGAAATTCTACCTTCTAAATCTTTCATTGCTTTTTTATTATTTTCTATAGTCTTAGCATTAGATTGTGGTGTTGCTTTTGATGGCATAAGATTTCCATTCAAAAGAGAACTATTTACACTTATTTGTTCGGTATTGAATTTCACAATTGCAGCATTTGAATCCATAATCCTTCTGTTAATATCTATTAATTTTGCATTAATATTTGCCATTTCTTCGCTAATAGAAAGTACAGTAGAGTTNAANTCAGATCGGTGCTTAAGAAAATCTAGAGCAGCTTTGTTTTTTTGTGCATTAGTAAAATTCTCCTCAACTTCATTTTTAGTTTTTGCATTGTCTAAAATTGCTTGTTTATTTGAGAATATTTCATCAGTATTACTGTTAGTAAGTTGTCTATTACCCATAAACGCTGCGGAATAATTACTTAGAATCATTAATCTATTTTCTTCTATCATAGACCTAGAAGCATAGATTAGAGCTTTATTAGTCATAACTTCAGCTTCAATACTGAAAATTCTTTTTTTGTTTTGCATAATTGCTTTTTTGTTTTCTGTAATTTTACTCATAATTTCTCCCCTTTTTNNGTTTAATAATTTAATCTTGAATGAAAATTATATAAAAAGCAACTTTAAGTTGTATGATGAAAACTAATATAGAGATAATGTTTTTTAGGTTTTGAATGGGGGTTTTAAAAATATTGGCGAATAATATTTATAAGCCACAGATATTTGCAGTTATAGCTGTTGTTTTATTGTCTGTAATTTGGGGCACAAATGTGCCTTANATGAAAGTAGCATTAAATTTCTCAGGTCCAGCTGAATTTGCATTTTTGCGAAATTTCTTCGGNGCTATTATTTTATTTGTAATTCTTNTTTTTCTTAAAAAACCAATNTTTATTAAAGAAGCNCCCAAGTTATTTGTATTAGGAATCTTTCAAACGGCAGGGTTTACTGGATTTCTNATATGGGCTTTAATNGAGGGAGGAGCAAGCAAAACAGCAGTNCTGACTTTTACAATGCCAATGTGGGTTGCATTAATGTCATGGCCTTTTTTACAAGAAAAGTTAACTCTATGGCAGTGGATTTCAGTTATTGTTTGTATATTGGGAATAATATTTGTTTTTAATCCACTAAATATTGAAAATAATTCTACTAGCACATTATTGGCATTAGCATCAG
>NHJI01000046.1 GCA_002169685.1 Rickettsiales bacterium TMED211
TATTCTTCTTATGTTCAAAAAATTTATATGCTTTAATAATAGCAAATTTAGTTGCATTTACGATATTTTCTGAGTCTATTTTTTTAGAATCGCAAATTCCAAAAGAATAGAACGAGTTTTTTCTAATAAATATGTCAAGTATATTTCTTGTTTTTTTATTAACTTTTTTAGAATCATTAATTTGGTAAATAAGTGAATTTTCTAAAATTTTTTTTTTTAGAAGAACTGCACAGGCAACTACAGGTCCAGACCAAGCACCTCTTCCAACTTCATCAATTCCAATGATATTATTTTTAATATCATCAAAATTATTAATACTCATTTCTCCAATAACCTTGGGATTAGTTCAATAAGGTTACATGGTTTAAACCTATTATCTAATTGAAATTTTAAGATATTCTCCCATGCATCAATACATGCTGAAGGTGATCCAGGTAAAGAAAATATAAAAGTCCCTTCTGCAATACCTGCGATTGCTCTTGATTGAAGAGAAGACGCACCTATTTTTTTATAACTTATCATTCGAAATAATTCTCCAAAACCCTCTATTTCTTTTTCAATTATATTTTTAACTGCTTCAGGTGTTGAATCTCTTCCAGTCAAACCAGTTCCTCCAGTGGTAATGATGACATTAACTTCATTATTTTTAATTTGATTNAAAAGAAATGACTCTATCTTATTTATATCATCGGGAANAATCTCTCTAACAACAACNTCATGACCATNTTCANTTATTTTTTCATNTAAAATATCTCCTGATTTGTCGTTTTCTTTTTTACGNGTATCAGAAATAGTTGCGACTGCAAAATTTACTGGTATGAAGTCTTTGGTGGTATCAATATTTTTCATTTTCTATAATTTTTGAGATTTCTGTTAAATCAAACCAAGTTCTCTTCTTTTCTATAGGACTATTTATCAAAAATGAAGGATGATAAATTATATGTGCTTTTATTTTTTTTTCTTTTATTTGATATGAGAATTCTCTGCCCCTCAGCTTTGTGACACTTTCAGAAAAATTAAGAATCGAATTTGCGGCTATTCCACCCACTAGAACAAGTAATTTTGGTTGTATTATTTTTATATGTTCTCTCGTGAAAGGCAAACAAATTTTTATCTCCTCTTTATTTGGAACTCGATTACCAGGAGGTCTCCAGAAGACAAGATTTGAAAAATAACAGTTATTTTTGTTTAAACCAATATAACTTAGCATTAAGCTAAGTAGTTTTCCGTCTTCTCCTGAAAAAGGTATTCCACTTCTATCTTCTTCACTTCCAGGAGCATCACCTATCAACATAACGTTTGAATCAATGTTTCCGTCTGAAAAAACAAAATTTGTCGCAGTCTCCTTAATTGAAAGAGTTTGCTGATTAATTCTTTTTTTTAGAGTTTCTAATTTCTCTTTTTTTCCTGGTTCAACTATATTTTTTTCTATTTCATGTTTTTCTCCACCAAGATCCTTATAGTTATTCCTGGTAATGGCTTTATCAAGTTTTAACTTATCAATTTCTTTAAATTTTGTTGTGGGGCTTTTATTTATCAAATCGTGAATTCCAACTTGATTGCAAAAATCCATAAAAGACTTTGTGTTTTTGATTATCATCTCATATATATAAATAGTTAATATTATTATACAATTTATTATAGCTCTTTGCCAAGGAAGTTAGTCTTATGAATAGAGAAAAAATGGAATATGACCTTGTTATAGTCGGGGCAGGTCCGGCAGGNTTATCGGCAGCAATTGAATTTAGAAAACTATGTCAAAAGAATAATTTAAATTTAAGTGTATGTTTGGTTGAAAAAGGATCACAAGTGGGATCACATATACTATCTGGAGCTGTGCTTGAGACCAGAGCATTAGATGAATTAATTCCAGATTGGAAAGAAAAAAACTCACCAATTAAAACAAAAGTAAATGATGAGAAGTTTTTATTTTTAACAAAAAAAAACTCATTTAGATTTCCTAATTTTTTACTTCCAAAAGTAATGCATAATAAAGAAAATTATATAATTTCTTTGGGAAACCTTTGTATATGGCTTGCTGAACAAGCAGAAAAGCTTGGAGTAGAAATTTATCCCGGTTTTTCTGCCTCAGAAATACTTTTAGATGAAAATAAAAATGTATACGGCATTGCAACTGGTGACCACGGTGTTTTAAAGAATGGAGAAAAGGGACCTAACTATCAACAAGGAATTGAAATTCATTCAAAATATGTTTTTTTTGCTGAAGGTTGTAGAGGGCATTTAGGAAAAGAAATAATTAAGAACTTTGGTTTAGACAATAAGTCAGAGCATCAAACTTATGGTATTGGACTNAAGGAGTTATGGGAAGTTAAAGAAGAANACTCNAAACCAGGTCAGGTTATTCATTCAGTTGGATGGCCATTAGAGTCTAATACATATGGNGGNTCTTTTCTTTACCATTTAGATAATAACTTAGTATCAGTTGGTTTTGTAATTGGATTAGATTATGAAAACCCTTACTTATCTCCATATGATGAGTTTCAAAAATTTAAAACACATCAAAAAATAAGAACCATTTTTAAAGACGGAAGAAGAGTTTCATACGGAGCAAGAGCGCTTAATGAGGGTGGTTGGCAGTCATTNCCAGACTTAGTTTTTCCTGGAGGTGCCNTGATTGGTTGCGAAGCGGGCACACTGAATACACCTAAAATTAAAGGCACCCATACAGCTATGAAGTCTGCGATGATAGCGGCTCACTCAGCATTTGATGCTGTTAGAAGTAATAGNAAACATGATAAATTGGATTGTTATCAGAAGAACTTTAGAAACTCTTGGGCAGGAAAAGAGCTCTTTAATGCACGAAATGTTAGGCCTTCTTTCAGATGGGGATTAAATTTAGGTATGATTCTAACAGGTTTTGACCAGATTATTCTTGGTGGAAAAGCACCCTGGACACTTCATCACCATAAAAAAGATCATCTTTCCCTTCAAGAAAANTCAAAAGTTAGCAAGATAGAGTACCCCAAACCNGATGGAATTTTAACATTCGATAAACTTACTAATGTGTCATTTACNTCTACTTATCATGAAGAAAACCAACCTTGCCATCTGAAACTTAGTGACGAAAAAATGCCAATAAGTTACAATAATCAATATTTTGACTCCCCTGAACAAAGATATTGCCCTGCTGGTGTATATGAAATCATTAACGAAGATAACAATTTAAAATTACAAATAAATGCTCAAAATTGTATTCATTGTAAAACCTGCGATATCAAAGACCCTAATCAAAATATAACTTGGGTAACGCCTGAGGGAGGAGGAGGTCCTAGTTATACAAATATGTAGTTACATAAGAAAACTTTCCTTTCTTTTTTTTATTTTCATATTAATTCCTGATTTGTCTCTGTCTAAGAAAAAAGAAAACTTACCAATAGTTGAAAGTTTAGATGTTGAGTCGGGAAGTTATTTATCATGGTATTTTGCAGAGAAAACAAGTGACTCTATTTATTCCTTAAAGTTTTTGAAAGAGTTTAAAAACTCGATAGATAATAATGAATTAATCAAAAAAGCTTTTTTTTCTTCTCTTCTCTATAACGATTATGCTTTGTCACTGGAATTTGCAAAAAAAATTTTATTTTTTGAGCCATCCAATTTTTTTGTAAATTTAGTTCTTTCCACANATGCATATGTTAACGGTGATTATAAAAAAGCAGAAAATTTTTTAGATAATATAACGTCTTATGAAATTGATAAAAATTTCATAGAAGTTATTTATAGTTGGATAAATATAAGTCAGGGAAATACACAAAAAGCTNTAGAATTTTATAGACAGAATGACGATATGGCTTGCATACCATTAAATTGTCTTCATGAAGCANTTATTTTGGATATGATAGATCAAAATAAATTAGCAGAAAAAAATTATGAAATTTTGGAAAAAANTGATTTGAAATCTTATCGTATATTAGAAATATTATTAGATCATTATGTTAGAAAAAATAATAAAGATTCAGCTCAAAAAATTTTCAATCTCCTCAAGATAAGTGGATTTGAATTAGAGAATTTAAATTTTTCAGAAGTTAATTTAAATATGTTTAGTCCCATAAAGAAACATTCTGATGGACTTGCAGAAGCATATTTTAATATTTCTGGTTGGTTCTATGAGAATGGGTTATTCAAATTTTCTGCTTATTTTGCAAATATTGGTTTAAAAGTAAGACCTAATCACCAACCTCTAAATTATTTATTGCTCAATATTTATCAAAAGTTAAGTCTCAATGATTTAGTCNTAAAGTCTTCGAAAAATATTAAAGAAGGAGATTTNTACTATTTGAAAAGCTCTAAAGTGGTAATCAAGTCATTGAGTATTTTTGAGACGAATAAAGTAATTACAAAATACGTAAAGAGCTTGATTATTAAATTTCCGTATAATGAAGAACTAAAATTAATTTTAGCTGATAACTTGAGACAATCAGGAAGCCATAAAGAGTCAATAGAATATTATAGTGATATTATCAGTGAAATAAAAACATTNAATACTGATCATTGGAGTATTTTTTATGCAAGAGGTATATCTTACGAAAGCTTAAAAGAATGGGAATATTCAGATAAAGATCTATTGAAGGCGCTCGAGTTAAAACCAGATTCAGCTTATGTTATGAATTATCTTGGTTATAGTTGGTTAGAGAGAAATATTAAACTAAACCAAGCATTAGAACTTATTATATCTGCAAATAAGTTAGAGCCTGAAGATGCCTTTATAACTGACTCTTTGGGTTGGGCATATTATCTTTTAGGTAAATATAATAAGTCTATAATTACCCTTGAAAAGGCAATTTCAATCCTTCCTTTTGATCCAACTNTAAATGACCACCTTGGTGACGCATATTGGAAGGTTGGAAGAAAAGAGGAAGCTTTTTCGCAATGGAAGAAAGTATTNGNTTATGACCCGNAATTTGAAAAGAAAAAAAAAGTNAAACATAAAATCNNTTTTGGATTATAAAAAATGAGCCTAAAAGAATATTCACTCTTTTCGCCTGCAAAAATAAATCTTTTTTTAGAAATACTATCAAAAAGAAATGATGGTTTTCACAACNTAAATAGTCTTATGTGTTTTTGTAATATAGGAGATAAAATAAAAATTTNTAAATCTGAGAGTTATTCTTTAAATATNACAGGNCCATTTTCNGACGATTTAAAATCTAANAATAATATTATTACNGATACNTTAAAAAAATTAGANATNTTTTTTAATNAAAAGTTNAGTNTTTCAATTGTTTTAGAAAAGAATTTNCCTNTTAGTTCNGGTATGGGAGGNGGTTCTTCAAATGCTGCTACTATTGTAAGAGCTATAATAAATATATTTAATNTAAATNTTAAAAAATTAGATCTNGATAAACTATTGNTATCAATAGGNTCTGATGTTCCATTTTGTTTTTATGGTAAGNCNTCTATAGTAAGTGGTATTGGNGAAAANGTAGTTNNCTTAAANCATCTAGAAGATNTAAAAGTTNTATTNGTTAATCCATTAGTNGAGATTTCNACAAAGAGTATTTTTCATCANATAAAATGTTTTAATACAAATCCCACTAATTTTCCTAGAGAAAAGATAAATAGGAGTAAATTGATTGATATTTTGAATCAATCAAAAAATGATCTTCAATATATTGTAACTAAAAAAAATACTCAAGTTAATGAGGTTATTGATTTCTTTAAAAACGAAACAGAATCTAGCTTTTATAGAATGACTGGTTCAGGGGCAACCTGTTTTGGTGTTTTTGATACATATTCTCATATGAAGAAGGCAGAGGTTAAATTAAAAAATAAAAATAATAACTGGTGGATTGCTTCTGCTAAGACGTTAAATTACATATGACTTGTTTAGTAAAAAAAAAATGTTTATGTTTTAATTTATTTTATTGGGGTGTGGCCAAGTGGTAAGGCACCGGTTTTTGGTATCGGTATCGCAGGTTCGAATCCTGCCACCCCAGCCATATTATTATGAATAAAGAACTAGTTATTTCAATACAAGATTGTTCTTTTAGTTATACCAAAATACCAATCTTAAAGAACTTAAATCTATCAATTCATAGATCAGATAAAATTGCATTAATTGGGAAGAATGGAGTTGGTAAATCAACTTTGATGGAGGTTTTATCAAGAGAAAGGTCTCCAGATTCCGGAGAAATTTGGTTTCACCCAGATATTATATTTGGCTTTCTTAAACAAAAAAATTTTTTGGAAAAAGAAATTAGTGTCGAAGAATATTTAAAAAAAGAGATTTCTGATGACAGTCTTTTGAATACTACCTACAAAATTGATATTTTTTGTAAAAAGTTAAAAATTAATAAATATCAGAAATTAAATGAATTATCTGGTGGAGGCATAAGAAAGGTTTCTTTAGCTTCAGTAATTATTAATGAACCTAATATACTTTTTTTAGATGAGCCAACTAATCACCTTGATATAGAATCAATTGACTGGTTGGAAGATTATTTAAAAAATCAATATAATGGGTCGGTATTGGTTGTCAGTCATGATAGGAAATTTTTAAGTAATATAACGAATAGAGTATTTTGGATGGATAGAGGTACCATAAAGGTCTCACCAAACGGGTTTGCATCTTTTGATGACTGGTCTGAAAAATTAATTGAACATGAACGAAGAGAATTAAAAAATAAGAATAACTTTTTAAAACAAGAAATTGAATGGCTTTCTAAAGGAGTTAAGGCAAGAAGAAAAAGAAATGAAAGAAGAAAAGAGAATNTTAGNTCTNTAGAAAATNATTTTAAAAAACAAAAATCTGAATTCATGAGAGCTATTTCTNCNGTAAGGTTTAATCAAATGGAATTTGATGAGATNGGTCCAAATATNATTGCNCAATTNTTTAATGCTTCAAAANNCTATAAAAATAGTAANAAAGATCTNATATTGTTAAAAAATTTTAACTATAAGATTACGAGAGGGGAAAAAATTGGTTTATTAGGANTCAATGGAGTAGGTAAATCNACGCTNCTTAAAGTATTAATNAAAAAAGTAAAACTTGATTCGGGATCTCTAAAGTTGAGGGATAAAATTGATTATTCTTATTTTGATCAGCAAAGTGATCAGATAAATGAGAATCTCTCTATAAAAGAAAACCTTATTCCTAGCGGAGGTGACTATTTAGATGTAGGTGGTAAAAAAAAACATATTTGTGGGTATTTAAAAAATTTTTTATTCGACCCTTCTGACATAAATGATAAAGTTTTCACTTTATCGGGTGGACAAAGAAATAGATTGCTTTTAGCTAAAATATTAGCCAACCCAAAACAGTTATTAATTCTTGATGAGCCAACAAATGATCTTGATCTTGAAACTTTAGATATGCTCATTGATTTTCTGGAGAGTTATAATGGAACAATAGTTATAGCTTCTCACGATAGAGATTTTCTTGATCAAGTTACAAGTAAAAAGTTTTATTTTAAAGGAAGAGGAGAGATTGAGATTTCTATTAAATCATGTGATGAAATTCTTAGTAAAAAAAATGATATTAAAGTTAACAATCATAATAGTATCGTAGAGAATAAAAAAATAATAAAAGATATGAACTCTAAATCACCTAAAAAAAAATCTTCAATTTTCACCAGAATTAAGCAGACAATAATTAAGATTGAAAAAATAGAGTCCAAGATAAAAGAATACTCAAGATCTTTGGAGAATAATAATTTATACATTGAGGATAAAGAAAAATTTTTTACTACAACAAAAGTTATTGAAGATTTAAATAAAAAACTATTTGAACTTGAGTCCAAATGGAAAGAGCTAGAAGAAGAAAGTATAAATGAATCACCATCAAAACTTTAGCGTTACAATTTAAAAAATGAAAATTGCAGTTTTAGTTGATTTAGAGCTTACAGAAAGATCAGGAGGACATGTCAAGTACTGGCTTAGAATCAGTGATTCCATTAAGAAATCAAAACTTCCTTTTAGGATTACAATTTTCTTTCTAGGAAAAAAAAAAAAAGATATCAAAGTTTCAAAAAATATTGAGTATAAAATTAGAAAGCCATTATTCTCTTCAATTTATTTAAAAAAAATTGGAGTGGATGCAGATATAACTGATATCTCTCCTTTAAACCCTTTTTTATTATTTGAACTTAGAAAATACGATTTAATTCATACCACTGACCAATTTTTCTCTATGTCAAAAACTGCAATGATTTCAGCTAAGGTTTGGTCNATNCCGATNACAACTTCTATACATACTGATACACCTCCNTANACAAAATATTATGTAGAAAAGATATTAAAAAAATATTTTTCACTTTTTAANNTTGATAGGTTTGAGATACCTNCTTTTTTTGAAAAAAGAATGTTACAAAAAGTTTATGATTATGTTNGNAAAGTAAANCATGCTATGGTNGCTGATAAAATTTACAGNCCNNAANTTTTAAAAGAAAAAACTCANAATAGCAATATAACAAAACTNAATAGAGGAATAGATAAAAAAATTTTTAATATTAAGNTTGAAAACNAAACATGGGTATATNAAAANTATAATATACCTAAAAATCATAAGATTATTTTTTTTAGTGGAAGAATCCATGAATTAAAGGGAGCTATACTCTTGGCAAAAATCACNAAGAGATTAAACCAACTTGGTTGTTCTGTGACGACTCTGATGGCTGGAGACGATATTCATGGAGAAGAATGTATTAGAGTTTCCCCTAAGAATTTATATTTAATAGGTTATTTAAGTCCATCAGAAATAGCGAGACTTTATAGAGTATGCGATTTTTTTGTTTTTCCATCTCAATTTGAAATTGGTCCTAATGTAGTTCTAGAAGCAAAAGCGTGTGGTTCAATTTGTATAGTGAGCCCAACTGGAGGGGGAAAAAGAATATATAAACCAGATTATGATGGTATTATTATTAANAAATATGATGCAAAATATTGGGCTGATGTTATCAAAGATCTAATATCAGATAAAAAAAAGTTATCTATCATGAAAAAGTTTATTTCTAAACAACAACCCGAATCCTGGAGTGAAATCTTTAATAGAGATATCTTACCTTATTGGTTAAAATTTTTGAAAAAAAATAAATGAAAAATATCTTGATTTTGGCTCCTCATCCTGACGATGAAAGTGTTGGACTTTCTGTTTTTATAAAAAGAAAAAAAGCGGAAGGCTGTAAAATAGTTATTTTTTTTCTCACGAATGGTGTTATTTCTAAAAATGAAATGTGGTTTTGGGAGAAAAATAAATATGAAAAATTTCTTTATAAAAGATTAAATGAAATGAAAAATTCTTTAAAATTTTTTAAAATTAAAGATTTTTTCTTGCAAAACATTTCTACAAGAAATTTACGTAATAATATTTTGAAAACTTTTCACAAGATTCAAAGTATTGTGAAAAATAAAACTATAGATTCAATTTTTGTTCCAGCATATGAGGGAGGGCATCAAGATCATGATGTTGCTAATTTTATTGCTTCACAGTTTAAGAAAAAATTAAATGTATTTGAATATTCTGAATACCACAACTATGGTAATAAAGTTCATTCAAACACCTTTATAAAAAACACTGGAAGTGAAATTGTGCTCGAATTTAATCAAAATGAAGTTCTTTATAAGAAACATGCTTTATCAGTTTATAATTCAGAAAAAAAAAATTTAAATTATATTAACGTTAAAAGGGAAGTTTATAGACCTATTGTCAAATATAATTATGATTCTGTCCCCCATAAGGGTAAATTATTTTATAAGAGATTTAATTTTTTTTCATGGCATCCAAGAGTAGACTCATCAAACCCAAAAGAAGTTTGCAAGATAATAAGTAAATTCAAAAATTTAGATGAAATATAATTATTTTAAAACTATCNTGATCTTCGTTCTCGGGTTTGGAGCAATCTATTGGGTTTATAAATTTTTTGCTGGACCAGATTCATTAAATTATATTCTTGCACATAAAGAAAAGCTTTTTATTTTAATTTTTGCTCATATTCCTACCTTATATTTTGATGCACTTTCTTGGAAAATGTTGATGAAAAAAAACTACCTCGGTATNTACTGGTGTTTCATTATTACTTGGGTTTCGCAGACTGGGGGAAAAGTTATGCCTACTGGAAATGTTACTGGAGAATTTATAAGAATGTATTTAAGTGTAAAAAAGGGAATGAAGTTCTCAGAGGCGTCATCAACTGTTATTGGAGATCTTGCNTTAGCAGCATTTTCTTTGCTCCTGATGTCAATATTTAGNTTAATNATAGTTATNTTTTCTAATCAAGAGTTCTCAATAANTAAAGGTGATAATANATATTTAGGTTTTTCTATNCTTTTTTTAATTTTAGCATCAATNATTTTCTGTATTATGATAAGAAAAAGAGCCTTGAAGTATTTAATTAGAAAATCCTATAAAATTGTAAGTTTTAAAATGAAAAAAAAACTTATTAGTAATTTAATTAAATTTGATTTTGAACTCTATTTACTGAGCTTTCGACTAAAAACAGTTTTTTTTGCACTTATCGTTAGAGCATTAGGTTGGGTGGGGGGTGCATTTGAAATATTTATATTTTTATTAATTATCGGTGTAAATGTTGAGATAANGGACGTAGTGATAATTGAATCTTTTACAGCAATTATGCGAGCAATGGCGTTTTTTGTTCCTGCAGGCTTGGGTGTTCAAGAGTTTGCTTTTGTTTTAGTTGGGAACTTTGTTGGTTTAACAAGTCCAATTGCTTTTGCTGTGGCGATTGGTCGTCGTATCCGAGAACTACTTGTTGGAATACCTGCTTTATTAGCTTGGTATTTTTTATTTAAAAAAACTACAAGTTAACTATTTGAGTCCATTTATGAATCATACTATAGGAGCGTATAATAGAATTAAATTTTTGTTTATCTTTGTCCTGTATAATAGATATATAAAAAGTATTTGGTGAACATCTATTTCTAATAATAGGAGATTGAATATTGATATTAGTGTTTTTATATATTTTTGAAAGCTTTTGTCTCAACATCGTCTTATGATCAGTACTAAATGATTGAAACTGGCAAAAAAAAATCGTTTTTCCTAAATCATATAAATCTTTAATTTCTTGATAATTAATATATTTTATAGATCTTTTTGAATTTTTTGATTCACTCTCGACTATTAAACCATTGTCAGGGTCCAAAAATAAAACATCATTATTTTTAAAAAATAACATTGAATCCCTAAACCACTGTAGCCTGTTTGATATAGTTACTTTTTTATTATAAAAATTTACATAATTATTTAAATATGTATTTTTTGTATAATTGATAATAGATCTATTACTTGTTTTTTTTAAGCATTGTAATTCGCCTACTAATCGCTCATTTGTATTTGTATATTTATCTTCCAAAATAAAACTTCTTTGTTCACCGTCATTAAGTAAGAGTTCACTTTTTCCAATATGTTTTGGATCAATTAAATACCAATTCAAACCTATTTTTTTATTTATTTTTTTACTAATAAACTCAAGGAAGTTGAGCTTCATAAAATCATGAATATCACCTAAATATCTTTCTTGCATAGAGATATAGTAGATATAGTTTTATATTATTCAAATGGTAAATTTGCCTATTTTATAAGCAGATAAATTGACACGGTATAAATATGCTTATTTTATATGCATTAATTTTAAAAAAAAATCTCTTATTAATAAATAATTAAGTATAATCAATGATATAGAAAAAAATAATAAAATTGGCACAATTTCTGCATCTAAATATTTTTAATCAACCTTAAGGGAGTTATTATGACTTTAAACTTTATAAAAAGTGTCTTTTCGGTGAAAAATCTGGGTTATTTTGCTGTATTAATGATTACAGCTATTTCTTATGATGTTTTTGCTGGAGGGCAAGAGGCTGCTGAAGCAGCTCCCGCTGTTTCATCTGAAGTAGCTTATATTTTAAACACCTTCTTATTCTTAGTTTGTGGTTTTCTTGTTATGTTTATGGCAGCAGGTTTTTGTATGCTT
>NHJI01000047.1 GCA_002169685.1 Rickettsiales bacterium TMED211
AAGAATAGTAAAAATAGAAAAGAATGATGATATTGACAGTCTTAAAAAAAAAATATTGAAAGAAGAATATAAACTTTATATAAATGTTATTGATGAACTTTCAAAAAAAGGACTTTAAAATGGATAAGATCGGTGGAAATAAGCATCAAAAATTTTTCAATTCTTTCATAAAATTTTCGGTGATTTCGATTGTATTGATCGTTTTATTACTTGGTTTTCTCTATTTCTTTTTAGTGATCTAATATTTCTCTATCTGAAAAAAAGAAATTTATTTCAATTTCAGCATTTTCGGGACTATCTGAACCATGAACTGAGTTTTCTTCCACTGAAAGACCAAACATTTTCCTAACTGTATTATCTTCAGCATTTGCAGGGTTGGTAGCACCCATTAATTCCCTATTCTTCGTTACTGCATTTTTTCCTTTAAGAACTTGTACAATAATCGGTCCTGAAGTCATATAGTCACATAAATCATTAAAGAATGCTCTCTCTTTATGAACACCATAAAATCTTTCAGCATCAAGTTTTGATAATAAAATCATTTTTTGTGCAACAATTGAAAGATTATTACTTTCAAATATTGAATTAATTTTTCCTGTTAAATTTCTTTTTACCGCATCAGGTTTTATAATTGATAATGTTAATTCTTCAGTCATGTTAGCCTTTTTAATAATTAATATTTAAGTTACTTTCCACTTTTGATTTTGCATTTCTATAAGAGTTTTGACCTTAAATCCACTCTTTTGTAATTTATTTTTATGACTAATTAAATCTGTATCAGAGAAATTATTAGAAAATATAAAGAATTTATTATAAATTTTCAATTTACTAATACTCACTGTGGGAGAAGCAAGAAGAATATCAAAATTTTGATATTTCTTACAGTCCTGATAATCTCCATGTTTAAGTATTATTTTTTCTTCTTCGAAATAGGGGTCAGTGAATTGTCTATGAGGAATAAATGAATTTTTAATATTTATCCATAAAAATTGATCAAGTTCATCGTTTTCTTCTTTGCTGTTTGTTAATACTAGAAGTTTTAGACCATTATTAATTAATTGAAGACTGAGCTTTGACAGTAAAACATTAAAAGGGCTAGTGATATAATATAAATTTACTTCTTTACAAAAATTAAGGTCATTCATAGTTCTCCTCTACGAAATTATTTAGTAACCTGACTCCAAAGCCTGTTCCACCAGGTCTAGAAATTGCGGTTCCTTTATTAGTCCAGGTTACTCCAGCAATATCTAGGTGAGCCCATTTTGTGCTCCCTACAAATCTTTTAATAAATTGCGCTGCTGTAATACTTCCAGCACCTCTNGTTCCAGTNATATTCTTCATATCTGCAATATCACAATTCAATAGCTTATCAAAATCATCATCCATTGGTAGTCTCCAAAGTAATTCTTTTACATTTATTGAAGATTTGTNCAACTTTTGTGCTAATGAATCATTATTTGAGAACAGNCCAGCATACCTGTCACCTAAAGCAACAATTATCGCACCAGTTAAAGTAGCTAGATCAATGATTATTTCTGGGTTAACTTTTTTNTTTATATACCANATTATATCTGCNAGAACTANNCTTCCTTCAGCNTCAGTATTTAGAACTTCTATCGTTTGNCCNGACATTGACTTAACTATATCTCCTGGTCTTTGNGCNTTACCATCTGGCATNTTTTCAACNAAACCGACAATACCGATAGCATTTACTTTTGCTTTNCTAGAAGCAAGGCTATACATTAACCCAGCGACAACACCTGCACCACCCATGTCCCATTTCATATCCTCCATACCACCCGAGGGTTTTATTGAAATACCACCAGTATCAAAAGTAACCCCTTTACCAACAAAAGCTATAGGCTTTTGATTTTTTGACTTTGGCAAACCATTCCAACTCATTACTAGAACTCTTGGTGGTCTCTCAGAACCTTGTGCAACTCCGAGTAAAGCATTCATACCTAAGGATTTTATTTTTTTTTCATCAAGAACCTCAAGTTTAACGCCAACTTTTGCTAACTTTTTACAATTTTCGACAAATTTCTCAGGGTATAATTCATTTGCTGGTTCTGAAACTAAATCACGTGTTAAGAAAATTCCATTAGAGATACTCTTATAGTAATTGAATTTTTTTTCAACTTTTTGTGGATCATTAACTATAAAAGAAACACTACTNATAGATGTTCTTATAGGCCTCACTTTACTTCTATATTTTCTAAACGAATAGTTTCTCAAGTTAAACCCTGAAGCAATTGAAGCAACAATTTGATTATANTCTAACCCTGCAATATTTTTTTGCTCGTCTATTAATACAGTAACATCTANGTCTTTCTTCTTTTCAAGTTCACTAAACTTTTTTCCACCAAAAAGCTCAAGGTCTGTATAATTTTTTAAACCACTTATTTTACATAAATGAATTTTTTTGAAAGTATTTTTACTAGGCGAAATATTATATTCTTCAGAAATATTTTTATTGTTTTTAAAATCTTTTGAATTTACAAAATCACTAACTANTTCTCTGATGAAATTATTTTCTATATTTTCCAAATTAACTTTTTTACCTTCAAAACATACAAAAGCTATTAGTGTTGATTTTTTTTCGACTTTATTTTTAAAACTGATTTTCAAAATTATTCTTTCATAATGAATTATGGTATAAGTTATATATATTTCTTTAATAACAAAATATCAATGAAATTAATTGAAAAATATATAACCAAGCAACTAATTAATAGCTCTTTACTTTTATTATTATTAATAATTTCAATATTCTCACTAAGCAAAAGTGTCCAATTAATTGACCTTTCATTAAACAGAGGGTTACCAATATATTTTTTTTTCAAACTAATATTTTTATCGCTTCCAGCAATAATCCCAATATTACTTCCAATTATTTTATGTTTATCAATTTTATTTTCATACTCTAGAATGAGAAATGATAGTGAATTAATTATTTTAGAAGGCTCAGGANTTTCAAAATATTACNTAGCAAANCCTGTTATTTATTATGGTTTTTTTTTATCAGTCATAAGTATNATTTTTACAATNTATTTNTCACCAAGTAGTAATNAAAATTTTAANAAATTANTATTTTCAATTAAAAATGATTACTCATCTTCGCTTCTCGAAGAGGGTACTTTTAATACCATTGGAAAAGACTATACTATTTTCCTAAAACAGAGAACTTCTGATGGAAAACTTGATAGTATTTTTATACATGATACTAGAAAACCAGAGAAACCCACAACTCTTATAGCTGAAAAAGGTTCTTTAATTAAAAATGAGAATGGCAATTCAATTCTTTTAGAAAAAGGCTCACAACATTTTTTTTCAAATATAGATAAGAAACTTTCAGTGTTATATTTTGATAAATATTTACTAAATATTAGTAGTAAAGATAGTAATGATTTTAATAAGAAATGGAAAACTCCATCAGAAAGNTCTTTAGAAGAATTAAAATATCCTAATCTAGAGAACGGTGATGATAGAAATAACCTCCAAGCATTTAAAGCCGAATTAATTCACCGATTTTCTCTCCCACTTAATGTTCTAACTTTTGGATTTTTGATCGTTAGTTTTATTTTGTCACAAAAATTTTATAGAGTTGAAAATTTTAGTTTTTCTTTAAAAGTGATTGGTTTAATAATTTCACAAAAATGTATTTACATAGTTTGTTCTAATNTTGCTATAAAAAATGACGGTTTTGAATTAATGAACTTTTTGCCTAGTTTCATAGCTTTAGCCGTTGGTCTTAGAATTATAATAAGAAACGCAAAGAATATTTAATGATTAAACCATTTTTAATTTTAAACTATCTAATTAAGCAGAACCTTTATGCGATTTTTATTATTTCTTTTTTTTGTTGCTTTCTATTTCTTACTATAGATTTGATTGAACTCTTAAGAAGAAGTTCTTCAAAAGAAATTCCATTTGATATCATTTTTAAAATTGCCTTACTCCACTTACCTTCTCTTTTTCCAATTATCTTGCCAACAATCTTTTTATTAAGTTCTATGCAAACATTTATGAGACTTAATAAAAATAGTGAATTAAGTGTTATGAGAGCCTCGGGCATTTCAATATGGATTTTTATGTTACCCTCTGTTTTAAATTGTATCATCATTTCTATTCTCTATATTACGTTTTTTAATCCCCTATTTAGTCAAATGAATGTAAAGTTTAAATCTTTTGAAAGCCAATATTTTAAAGGTAGTACTGGTTTACATATTATTTCTCCAACCGGTTTGTGGTTAAGGGAAATTGAAGATAAGAAAGAATATGTCATTAATGCTTCACATTATTCAACTTTAGATAGTACACTTCAAAATGTTATAATCTTTGAGTTTGGTGAAGAAGAAAAATTCTTGAGAAGAATTGATGCTTCTGAAGTAAAAATGTCAGACGATCATTGGGATTTATCAAATGTTTCAGTGGTAAAAATCAATCAAACTCCAGAATCTTATATAAATATGAGAATGAAATTTAATTTAAGTATAAAAAAAATTGAGCAGAACTTTCGCTCTGCTGATACAATCAGTTTTTGGAAACTTCCAGATTATATTCAAAACCTAGAGAAGTCTGGTTTTACAGCTAGAAAACATAAAGTATATTTCCATTATTTGCTTTCATTTCCTTTTATATTAATTGCAATGGTATTACTCGGATGTTCCCTTTCAATAAGAAAGTCTAGAAATAAAAATCAGTTTATAAATATATTTATCGGAATTATCTTAGGGATTATTTTTCATTTTTCTACGGATGTATTAAGAACCATTGGTATGAGTGGGACACTACCAATATTTTTTGCGACATATGGAGTGCCATTGATTTCAATTTTCTTTTTACTTGGTATACTTATTCATACAGAAGATGGTTAAATTTATAATCCTTATATTAATTTCTTTATACACAAATGAAGGCTATGCAATTGATAATGATGAACTTGAAATAAGTGCAGATCAATTCACTTATGACAAAGAGAATAAAAGAATTTTTGCAACTGGAAATGTTGAGTTAGTTGACGAAAATTTTAAAGTTTTTGCAAAAAAAATTTTTTTCAATACAGAAAAAAAATTATTTTCAGCAAAAGAGGATGTAAAAGTGTTTTATTCAGATGGCTCTAAATTAAGAACAGAAGGATTTGTAGCGGATAATAGTTTAGAGAATGCCAGCTTTTCCAGGAGTTATTTATATTTACCTAATGAAACAGAAGATATTCTTTTCGACGATGTAAAAAGGTATTCAAGAATAGCATCAAATAAAATTGAAAGAAGGACAAAATATTGGGAAGTATTCAGAAATGCAGTATTTACGGCATGTGATATTTGTTATGATGAAAAAAAAAAAAAATATAATGAACCTTTGATTCAATTAAAATCAAAAAAAGTAGTTCATGATAAAAAAAATTTATCAATGAACTATTATGATTCTTATTTAGAGGTATCAGGGAAACCCGTTTTTTATCTACCCTACTTTTCTCATGCTTCTCCTCAAGTTAGAAGGAAATCTGGTTTTTTAGCACCTAAATATAAAATAAATCAATATTTAGGAAATTCTGTTGATATTCCATATTATGTAACATTTGATGAATTTCATGATGTAACTTTTATTCCAAAGATTAATACTAAACAAGCACCTGTGGCTTATATTGAACACAGGAAAAATTTCAAAAATGGTGAGATTTTATCAGAGTTAAGTGGTACGATTTCTGATCAGAATGTATTCCTCAAAAAAAAAGATAAGCCCAGAGGACATATAAGATCAAATGGTCGATTTGATTTAAATGAAAACTGGAAACTAAGTTATGGACTAAATAGAACTTCGGATAAGAACTATCTAAATAGTTATAGCTATAAATATGAGAATACTCTGGACAATAATATTATACTGGAAGGTTTCAGAAACAAAAACTTTTACAGTGTTGAAGGTCATGCTTTTCAAGAGCTTCGAACAGATTTTGATCAAAAAAAAGCACCAAAGATAAGTCCAAGAATCTTATCTTTTTTTAATTCCACTAACGAAATAAGAAAAATAAACTATAGTACAAATCTTGAACTACTAACTCTTACAAGAGCTGTGGGTACGGATATGAGTAAATTTTTTATAATACAAAATATTGAATATCCTTTTTTAACTGATGATGGTTCACTAATGAAAATTGGAACTCATTTTAATGCAGGATTCTATAGAATCAAAAACTATGATGACCCATTATCCGGTACCCAAAAAAGCAAATATTACAAAGGAAAGTTCTATCCACAAATGACTTTCGAACTTTCTAAACCTTTATATAAAAGAAATAAAATCTCTAAACAAATTTTCGAACCTAAACTTTTATTAGTGGCAGGGGCAAATGATGGCAATGATATGCATATTCCAAATGAAGATAGTAGAAGTTATGATCTTGATTTTAGTGACTTATTTGCTAGAAACAGACTTTCTGGTAATGACAGATTAGATAATGGATCAAGAGTTGATTATGGGTTTTCTTATCTAAATCAAAATATTAAGACTTCCTCTGTAACTAATATATCCATTGGTCACAGCTACAGACTTAAAAGAGATGTATATCAACCAACAAACAGTGGAACAAATAACCACTATTCAAATATAGTTAGTTTTATTAAAGTAAAACCAACAGATGGCTTTAATATTAAATCTGAATTTTCAATAAATAGTAGTGACTTTTCTTTTGCGCAATCAATAAGTAATATTTCGATAAATAATAAAAAAAATAATGTTAGTGCGAGTCATCTGTATTCTAAACCTACCTCAGGTTTAGAGGCCACATCACAAGAGAAAAGAAACCAACTTTCCTTGAATTATCAATATAAATTCAATAATTACTGGAAATCCTTGAACTCTTCCACTTTTGATTTAGTAGGTGATTTGAAATTTTTAAATTGGAGCTCAAAGCTAAAGTATGAGGATGAGTGTTTTGGATTTTCTTTTTCTTGGAACAGACAGTATACATATAATTCCGAAAATCCAACTTCTAATTCCTTTATGTTTTTATTTAGTATAAAACAGATAATGGAGAATAACATTTGATGAAGACAATATTTGAAATAAGACTAGTAATAACTTTTTTAATTCTGATTTCTACATTAGATTATAAAGCTGTTTCTTCTCAAGAAAACTTTGAAAGTATTCTCGGGACCATTGATATCGAACCTATAACTTCATATGACCTCAGCCAGAGAATCAAAATATTATTAAAGTCTTTAGATTTAGAAGATAATGTCCAAAATAGAGATAATATAAGAAAAAGAACGATTGATTTATTAATAGAAGAGAAAATTAAAATGCTTGAATCTAAGAAAGAGGAGATAACTGTCACTAAACCAGAAGTCGAAGACCTTTTAAGTAAAATTTTTAATTTTCCCTTAACAGAAATAGAAAGTTTTAAAAAATTCCTAAAAAATGATGGTATTGACTATGATATTCTTTTTGAACAAATAAAAACTGAAATCAAATGGAAAAAAACAATAAATAAAAAGTTTTCTGGATTAATTTTTCCTAACCCAGAAAAAGTTCAAGAAATAATAGAAGAGTATAAAAAAAAGAGGGGTTCCAAACAATATAATTTCTCTGAAATCGTAATACAAAAGAAAGATAAAAGTTGGGCAGACATAGAAAAAATTATAAAAAAAGTATATCAAATATTAGAACAAAGTTCTAATTTTCAGAATGTAGCTTTAAAGTTCTCTGAATCATCTTCAAGTTTAAATGGTGGCAATTTAGGCTGGGTCTCAGAAAAACAAATTGATAATGAAACCAAAGTAGAATTGGCAAAACTTGACAAAGGTGCTTTTTCAAATATTTTTAAAATTAAAAATGGATATAAGATTGTGAAACTTAATAATATTGGAATAATTGGAGAAAGAAATGATAAAACTTTTTCTCTAGTTAAAGTTTCCGGAAATAATAATGTAATTAATAAGTTAAATAAGGCTATAGTCAACTGTGATTCAAATTATAATGAAATTGAAAGAGAAGGTGTTGAGTTTGATCTAATAGATAATGTTAAGTTTAATGATCTTTCAAAAGAGATCACTGATGAATTGAAAAATAAAAAAGTTGGGGAAACTACGAAAATAATTGATCAGGGTAGTAAATCAATTTTTCTATTAATATGCGAAATCAAGGGTGGAGAGCTGGCTGAGCTTGATCCAGATGTGGTTGAAGAAAAACTCTATAAGGAAAAACTTAACCTTATGGCAAGAACTTTCTTAATTAAACTAAAGAAAAAAGCTAATATAAACTTATCAATAAATTAATGATTAAAAGCTTCAACGAAAAACCAATTGTTATTACAATGGGTGATCCATCAGGTATTTCTGGTGAGGTTATATTGAAAAGTTGGTTGCAAAAAGATAAAGAGTTTATTCCAAATTTTTTTTCAATTGATAGTCCAGAGCGATTAAATAATATTTCAGATCTTTTTAAATTAAATGTCCCAATTAAAGAAATTAGTAACCCAATGGAAGTGGAACATTATTTTCCAAAATTCCTTCCAGTTTTAAGTCTAAATAATAAAATTAAATCTAAGCTCGGAAGGCCAGAAATTAAAAACAATAAACATATAATACAATCCATAGAAAGAGGGGTTGATTTAGCATTAAACAAAGAAGTAAAAGCAATAGTCACAAGTCCAATAAGTAAAAGTATTTTACTTGAAACTGGATTTAAATATTTTGGACAAACAGAATTTATTTCAGAAATAACTTCTAAAAAAGAAAAAAAAAAGTTTGAAGAAATAATGATTCTCACAACTACTAAACCAGAAGATATGGGAGTTGATTTGAGAGTAGGTTTAATAACGACACACATTCCACTTTCAGAGGTTTCAAAGGCATTATATACTGATAAAATAGTTATTAAAATCAAAAGCTTTATACAATCACTTGAAAAACTTTGGAATATATCAAGACCAAATATTGCTGTTTGCGGTTTAAACCCTCACTCAGGAGAGAGTGGTAAAATTGGAACAGAAGAAGAAAAAATAATCCTGCCTGCCATACAAAAATTAAAAACTAAAAACTATAACGTCTTTGGACCTTTAAGTGCAGATACATGCTTCTCAAAAAACAAGAGACAAAGTTATGATGGATTTATTTGTATTTATCATGATCAGGGTCTAATTCCAGTCAAAACTCTTGATTTTTTTAACTCTGTAAATGTTACTGGAGGAATCCCAATTATACGAACATCACCAGATCACGGTCCTGCTTTTGATATTGCAGAACTTAACCAAGCTAGCAATAAAAGTCTTATAGCATCAATAAAGTTAGCAGAAAGTTTAAGTAGTGCTACCTAGATGAAGTTTCAAATCAAAAAAAAGTATGGTCAACATTTTTTAAATGAAAAAAGCATAATTGATAAGATAATAGATATACAAAAAATTAAAGATAATGATATTATTGAGATTGGTCCAGGTTTTGGTTCTTTAACAAATGCGATAATAGAAAAAAAACCAAATTCTTTATTAATAATTGAAAAAGACTCATCTCTCAAAGAACACTTAGAAAACATTAAAAAAAGTAAATTTAAAAAATTAGATTTACTTTTTGGTGATGCATTAAATTTAAATCTAAAAGAAATATCTAACTCAAAAAAAGTTTTTTTGATTGCAAACTTACCATATAATATTGCAACAACATTAATAATTAATTGGATTAAATATATAAATTTTTTTTGTTGTATTACAGTTATGGTACAAAAAGAAGTTGCTGATAGACTAATAGCAAAAGTTTCTACAAAACCATATGGAAGATTATCTGTACTAATGCAGCTTCATTGTAAATTAGAAAAAAAATTTGATGTTGAGCCAGAGAATTTTTCTCCTCCTCCAAAAGTTGTTTCATCAGTTATTAAAATCACCCCCACTAAAAATATTAATCTTAATTACGACAAGATAGACCAACTATTGAAAGACTCTTTTTTTTCTAGAAGAAAGATGATTAAAAATAATCTTTTAAAAAAATACCATAATATAGAAAAAATATTTATGGAAAATAATTTAGATATAAGTAAACGTGCACAGGATATTAGCCCAAAAGATTATCTGAAAATTTCTAAATCTTTAAATTAACTTTTCAACAAAATCAAAAATATACTTTTGCCTGGACCTTTTTGACCTTTCAGCCTCGATAATCACTAAAATTTTCTCTAAACATTTATTAATATCCTCATTAATTAACACATAATCATACTCTACCCAATGACTAATCTCTGATCTTGCTTTAGACATTCTATTTTCTACAATTTCATCACTATCCTCTGCCCTTCTTTTCAACCTTTTTTTTAATTCATTCGTGCTAGGAGGAAGAATGAAAATTGATACTAAGTCACTAATTGAATAATCAGATAATTTTTGTGTACCTTGCCAATCAATATCAAATAAAATATCTTTCCCCTCGTTTAAATTATTTTCTACAAATTTTTTTGGAGTTCCATAGTGAAAACCAAAGACTTTTGCAGTTTCAATAAATACATTTTTTTCTTTTTGTTTTATAAATTCTTTTTCATTAGAAAAAAAATAATCTTTTCCTTCAATTTCGCTTTTTCTTTTTGGCCTTGTTGTCGAAGAAACTGATAAAATTATATTTTTATCACTAGAAACGATTTTTTTGCATAAAGAAGTTTTCCCTGCACCTGATGGTGAAGATAAAACTAACATTAATCCTTTTCTATCAAATTTCATTCTTCTTCACCCTTACTTTTCATCAGTGATATATTTTTTAAATGTTCATTGTAATTTTCAGAAAATATATGACCGCCATTTTTGTCTGAAACAAAATAATAATAACTACTATTATATGGATTTAAAACAGCATTTAGTGAATCTATTCCAGGAATACATATAGGAGATGGCGGAAGTCCATGATTAGTATATGTATTATATTTAGAATATTTTTTTAGATCTTTTCTATTTAATTTTCTATCTAATTTTTTTCCCATTGTTATTCCGAATATAACAGTAGGATCTGATTGTAATCTCATTTTAACCTTTAATCTATTAAAAAAAACTCCTGCAATTCTGTTTTTTTCATTTTTTTTACTGGTTTCTTTTTCTATTATTGATGCTAAAATGAACCATTCATTTATTCCATCTATTGGTATTGATTGCCTTTCTTTATTCCATAATCTGTTAATTATTTCATTGCTTTTTTTTTCTATATTACTGATTATATCGTGTGCATCATCATTTATTGTGTATGCGTACGTATCAGCAATAAGTAAATTTGTTAAGTCACTTGAAACTATATTTGATGACTCATATGGTCTGATTTTTTTTATCAATTGAAGTAAATCATGTTTTGAAACACCCTCTGGTATTGTTAGG